>CABUHP010000150.1 GCA_902491415.1 uncultured Collinsella sp. | reverse complement strand
GTCTCGGGCTCGGGTTGCTGCGGCGGGAACTCGCAAGGATCCTGGTCGTCGGGTTGCCGAGGGTAAAAAGGTCGATCGTGTCGAGAAGGACAAGAAGGTTGGCGCGCATGCTCATCCTGAGTGGGCGCCTCACCTCAATACGGCTAGCGAGGATCTGACTGCTAAGTTGTTTACTCTGGTCGAGGTTATCTTGGGCGTGGTGCCCGTGGTGGTCATTGGCTTGTTCTTGGCTTCGAAAGATGCCACGAGTGTCGATAAACTCACCGATGTCTTTTCTCAGGACCCCTCGATGGTGGTTACGTTTATCTCTGCGTGCCTGCAGCCGTTTGTGGCGTACATGTTGTACATGATTTATCGCAAATACTGCGAGGGCGACGCTGGTTTTGTCGCCGGCAACCTGATCGGTCTTTTGTGCTCCGAGATCCTACTGCTCAATATCCCGGGCGTCATCGGTATGGGCATCTTGCTGTGGCGTGTTTGGCGCAACGTTGCCCCGCACTTTGAGAGCTGGCTGTTTGAGCGCCGCGTAATGGGCGTGCTGGCAGACATTGCGGGCTCGCTCGTGATTTTAGCCTTGGCGTTTATGTGCGCCACCGCCGCCCGCGGTCTCGCGGGCATGTAGTCTGTTCTCACCGACCACGGGGCGCAGGGCGGGGAAACCTTCCCCTCTCGCTCACGGCTTCGCAGGGTCGCGCGAGGCAAAGGTTTCCCCGCCCTGCGCCCCCGGCGTTGAGTCGTCGCATGCTCGTTACAGAAAAGCTGATAATAAGTTTGTGTGCCGCCCCTTTGGGGCGGCACTTTTTGTGTGGGGTCCCGGTCTCCACAATTTTCGTCAAGCTATTGGTTAAATTTTGGTCAGTTGGCGTAAGGGTGGAAGTCCAAAAGATTGATGGCGAAAAAAGCTCAGAGAAAGTGCTGGTAGGGGAGTGGTTGAGCTTTTCGACAGCTTTTGAGCAAAAGAAACTTTGTGGCTATTGCCGGCGATTGCGTTGTCGCGGTCATGGCGGTGCGGGATGCTGGTCGTAAGCGTCGAATGCTCCGATTTTGGAGGCCAGCATGGATCTGTTTCTTGAGACTCCGCAGCAGCAAGCTGAGCGCATGCTGCGTCAGCAGCAACGACTCATGGAGATGCAAATGCAGGGGGCGGCAGCCCAGCCCCCTGCGCAAAATGCCACGCCTGCGGTTTCGCCTGCGGGCGAATCGGCACCAGAGGCCTATTCCGTACAGCAAGATTCATATGCGCAGGAGCTCGCGTTCGACAAAAGTCGCACGCGTCGCCGCCGCATGGGCCAGCGCCTGCGCACATTGGCGATGATCGTGCTCATTCCGCTAGGACTTGCGGCGATTTTCTTGGTCTCGTATGCGCTCACGTGCATCCTCAACGGCGCATCGCCCAACGAGGTGCTCCAACATCTGTCAGCCCTCGGCCAGCGCCTAGGCGATGTCGTAACAACCATTCGTGCCGGCTGGGAGAGCTAGCGTTTTAGCGTCCGCGGCTCTAAGAGAAATTTGTCTGCAAGGCAGTGAGTGATCCGTGTGTGTGACGGGGTAAGATTGATCGCGGTTTTGATCGGTGCTCGATTGGGTTTGTTGGGCGGAGTTTATGTCTGCTATTGATATTGTGCTTGTTGTGATCGCCTTGGTGGCGGTGGGGGTTGCTGTGGCTTGCGCCCTCCAGCTCAAGAGCCTGCGTGCCGAGTTGCGGGAGCGTGGCGACAGTAGCGCGGAAACGCTGGCAGCACTCGAGCAGGCCAACAACGCGCTCGATGCCCTGAACGTCGCGCTGGCCGAAACTCGCCGCACGGCCAATGCCATCGCGCAGCAGCAGACGACAGATGCGGCCGTGGAGCAGCAACGTTACCTGACCATCGCGCGTGAGTTTTCGCAAGCTGGTGACCGGATGGATGACCTGCGCCGCGAGACGGCCCAACAGCTCGGTGCCAACCGCGAGGGCATCGAGCACCGCCTGGACAAGGTGCGCGAGACGGTCGATGCCCAGCTGGGTGCTATCCGCAAAGACAACAACGTGCAACTCGATCAGATGCGCGCAACGGTGGACGAGAAGCTCTCCCGCACGCTCAACGATCGCCTGTCGTCATCGTTTAAGCAGGTGAGCGACCAGCTCGAAGCCGTCTACAAGGGCCTGGGCGATATGCAATCCATCGCCACCGGCGTGGGCGATCTTAAGCGCGTACTGGGCAATGTGAAGGCGCGTGGCATTTTGGGCGAGGTGCAGCTGGGTGCAATTCTGGCGGACATCCTTACACCCGACCAGTATCTGGAAAACGTCGCCACCAAGCCCGGCGCCTCGGAGCGCGTTGAGTTTGCCGTCAAGCTGCCGGTGGACGAGGGCGACCCCGTGCTGCTGCCGATTGACTCCAAGTTTCCGGGCGACGCGTACGAGCACCTGCTCGACGCGCAGGAGTCGGGCGATGCGGAGACCGTGGCGGCTGCGCGTAAGACGCTCGACACCATGGTCAAGCGCGAGGCCAAGGACATCTGCGAAAAGTACCTGAGTGTGCCGGCAACGACCAACTTTGGCATCATGTTCGTGCCGTTTGAAGGACTGTACGCCGAGGTCGTCAGCCGCCCCGGGCTTATCGAGACCCTGGGCCGCGACTATCACGTCAACGTTGCCGGCCCTAGCACCATGGCGGCCATTCTCAACAGCCTGCAGATGAGTTACCAAACGTTTAAGCTGCAAAAACGCACCGACGATGTACTGCGCGTGCTCTCCGCTGTCAAGGCCGAGCTGCCGCGCTATCAAAAGGCGCTGCGCCGCGCCCAGCAGCAGATCGAGACCGCGGGCAAAACGGTCGAGGGCATTATCACCACGCGCACCAACGTTATGGAGCGCAAGCTCAAGGACATCGACGCGCTGGAAGACGCCGATCAAGCCGATGAGATTTTGGGACTCACGCCCGCGGACCTTTCCACAGACCAAGAAGACGAGGACTAATTGCAACAAGGCAGCGGGGCACCGGCGCAAACGCGGGCACCCCGCTGCCTTTCACATCGCGCTTGCCTGAAGTGCGCTTTAGTGTGCAACAATGGCGTTTCGCCCTATCAGACGCGAAAGGAAGCCCATGTCTCAGAGAAACACCAGTCCGCTGAAACGCTCCACCGTGCGCCGCACGCTGCAGCGGTTTTGGGGCGTCACACGCACGCAGCCGCTGATTGTCTTTCTCTCGGTGTTCTCGTCGGCGGGCTACATCTTTTTGCTGACGTTTGCCAATACCTATGTGATGGCCCTCATTGTCGACCGCGTTCAAGCCGGTCCCGTGGCGGGTGACCAGGTGTTTGAGGTCTTCGGCCCCTATATCCTGGCGCTCGTACTCGTTAACCTGGTGGGTCAGATCCTCTCCAAGCTACAGGACTACACCGTCTACAAGCTCGAGATTGCAGGCAACTATCACCTGGCGCGTCTATGCTTCGACACGCTCTCCAACCAATCCATGACATTCCATACCAGCCGCTTTGGCGGATCGCTCGTGAGCCAGACGAGTCGTTTTATGAGCGGCTACACGGGTCTGGTCGACGTGACGGTGTATTCGCTCGTCCCCACCATTACCTCGGTCATCTGCACCGTGGCCGCACTCGCCCCGGTGGTGCCGACGTTTACCGTGATCCTGGTGTGCATCATGGTCGTCTACATCGCGTTTGTCTGGCTTATGTACAAGCGCATCATGCCGCTTTCGGCCGCGACGTCCGCCGCGCAGAACAAGCTCTCGGGCGTGCTCTCCGACGCGGTCACGAACATCTTGGCCGTCAAGACCTGCGGGCGCGAGGACTTTGAACGCGATCTGTTCGACGCCGCCGATCGTGCCGCGCGCGATGCCGAGACGGTCTCGATGCACGCCATGATGCAGCGCAACTTTACGACCTCGGGTCTTATCGTCATCACCATGGCCGTGGTGAGTGTGTTCGTGGCGGGCGGCAACGCGTGGTTTGGCATCTCGGCCGGCTCGCTCGTCATGATCTTTACCTATACCTATAACCTCACCATGCGCCTGAACTACGTGAGTTCCATGATGCAGCGCATCAACCGCGCTTTGGGCGATGCGGCCGAGATGACGCGCGTGCTGGACGAGCCATGTTTGGTGGCAGACGACCCGGACGCCCTTGAGCTCAAAGTGACCGAGGGCGCGATTGATTTTGAGCACCTGAGCTTTGCGTACCGTGACGCTGCGGCGGGCGAGACCGTGTTCGATGACCTGACGCTTCATGTGGCGGCGGGCCAGCGCGTGGGCCTGGTGGGCAAATCGGGCTCGGGTAAGACGACGCTCACCAAATTGCTGCTGCGCCTAGACGATGTTCAGGGCGGTCGCGTGCTCGTGGACGGCCAGGACGTCTCGCGCTGCACGCAGCAGAGCCTGCGCCGCCAGGTTGCCTACGTGCCGCAGGAGGCGCTGCTGTTCCATCGCTCCATTCGCGAGAATATCGCCTACGGACGCCCCGACGCCACCGACGAGCAGATCCGCGAGGCGGCTCGCTTGGCTAATGCGACCGAGTTTATCGACCGCTTGCCCCGTGGCTTTGACACCATGGTGGGTGAGCGCGGCGTCAAGCTCTCGGGCGGCCAGCGTCAGCGCGTGGCTATCGCCCGCGCCATCCTAACCGACGCGCCGATTCTAGTGCTCGACGAGGCGACGTCTGCCTTGGACAGCGAGTCCGAGGCGCTGGTGCAGGAGGCGCTCGAAAACCTGATGCGCGGCCGCACCTCCATTGTGGTGGCACAACGCCTGTCCACCGTGGCGGCGCTCGACCGCA
>CABUHP010000149.1 GCA_902491415.1 uncultured Collinsella sp. | reverse complement strand
GCGCGCTCGAGGGCGACGACCTTTGCCGCAGCCACGCCGCATGGGCTGAGGACGTCTTTGCCCGCCGCGCCGACGAGCTTACGGCCGACAACGCCATCGATATCCTGCACGAGGAGGTCGGCGTGGTGTTTGGCCACGTGCTCGACAACGCCGGCGTTTTCAAGTGGGACGAAGCCGGCCGCGCCGCCCAGCAGCGCTTTATCGACTCGTTGTAATGATCCCTTGGGGACGGAGGAAAACAGATCATTTCGTTTTCAAGACAACGGCGCCCGCCGGCAACATCGCCGGCGGGCGCCGTTTTTAAGTGTTCGGTGTCGCGACTCCTAGAGTTCAGTCACGACAACGCTGTTGTAGATCTCGTCCCAGCGATCCATGACCAGGTGGCCGGTCTTGGGATCCATGGCGTTGAGCTTGCCGCAGGTATTGGCGGTCTTGAGCACCGTGACGTCGTCGGCGCCGGCAGCAATGGCATGCGCAAAGCCGGCGATGGTCGAGTCACCGGAACCCGTCGCGTTCACGGCCGCAATCGCGGGCGTCTTGGCGCGGAACGCGCGACCCTCATGGAAGCCCACCGAACCGGCAGCGCCCATCGAAACGACAACCCAGGGAATACCGGCAAAGCGGCCATCGGCGGCAAGCGCCTCGCGCAGGGCATCGACATCATCGGTCGTAAAGGACGTACCCAGCAGGCCGTTAATCTCGGTCAGATTGGGCTTTACGAGCTCGGGCTTAGCGTCGGACTCCAGCGCGGCCTCCAGCGATGCACCCGAGGTGTCGAGCAGCACCTTGGCGCCCGCCTCCTCGGCAATCTTGACGAGCTCGGCATAGTAGCCGGCATCGACACCACGCGGCAGCGAGCCCGAAAGCGTCACAACGTCCGCCTTTGCTGCAAGCTCGGCGAATTTTGCCGTAAAGGCCTCGAGCTCGGCCGGGGCGATCTGCGGGCCGCTCTCCAAAAGCTCGGTCTGATTACCCTCGTGCAGAATATTCAGGCAAATGCGCGTCTCACCGGCGATGGGCACAAAGTCGTTCTTGACGCCGTCGGCATCCATAAGCTCGGCCATATAGGCACCCATGTGGCCGCCGAGCAGACCGGTCGCGAGCACATCGTCGCCCAACTGCAGCAGCACGCGGCTCACGTTGAGGCCCTTGCCGCCAGCGGTCTTTTCGGGCGTCACACGGTTAACATCGTCGATGATCAGCTTGTCGAGCTGATAGCGCGTATCAATCGACGGGTTCATGGTAACGGTCAGAATCATGTTGAACTCCTGTTCCGGGGCGGCATAACCCGCCCCAAACATACGATAACTCGTTAAAGGATCTCGATCTCAAAGCCGCGGGTGACGGTCTCTCCCGGCTTGGCCACCAGGCAGCCACGCTTGTGCTCCAGAATATCGTCCTCGTCGGAGCAGGTGGACAGACCACCCCACGGTTCAACAGCCACAAAGTCGCCCTCGGGCTTGCTCCATACAATCAGGTACGGCATATCGGGGAACGTCAGGCGCACGCCCTTGTCCTCGGTTTTCTTGGTCAGCGTAACCACGCGGCTCTCGAGCACGTCAAAGATGGTCTCCGCGAAGTCAAAGAGTTCGTGGGTCAGCGGCAGGTCATGGCCAACCATCGGGTTCTTGCTGCGATGCTCAACATCAATCAGGCCCGTCGAGGGAACGGCAGTACAGAGCTCGGCGGCCTCGCGCTGCTCAAAACGGAGCTCGTAGTCGTCATAGGACTCGCCCTCGTCAAGCGGGCACTTAAAGCCAGGGTGACCGCCCACAAAGAACGGCATGTCCTCGGTGCCCTCATTGGTCACCTCGTACGACACGGCCACCTTCTCCGCATCGATCGTGTAACGAGCAACGATCTTAAACGGATACGGGTACTGCTCGAGCAACTCGGCATGGTCGGCAGAGCTTAGGCTCAGCGCGACCATGTTGTCGCCCTGCTCCTCGAGCTTCCACTCCTGTTTGCGAGCAAAGCCGTGACGGGCAAGCTTAACCTCGCGGCCGCCCATGGTCAATGCGCGACCGTCACGAAGGCCGCCGCAGATCGGGAAACAAATGGGTGCCTGGCCCGACCACACCGCCGGGTCGCCCTGCCACAGGTACTCGCGACCGTTGGCTTTAATCGAAGTGAACGATCCGCCAGCCGTGCTCAGTACCACGCGAACAGAACCGTTATCAAGAACAAACTCCATAGGAGCCTTCCCTTTCTTACGACAGCCCGCCAAGTCAATAGGGCTGATAGAAAACCGGCCCGCGCCCCCTCACAGAAACGCGAGCCGTCAATTGAAAAGCTGCAAATCGCCAAGTACAGCCAAGAGCGAAGCACTCAAGCCAAGCAAGCAAACGTGTTATCGGAGCAGCTTACTGAACCAGAAAGCTTCGCAACAACAGGGGCGATCTCACAGGTCACTCAAACGTCAGCGAGCGGCGCTCAGGTGCCCCAGGTCGCCGCGAAAGAGGAGCGACGCGTACTTCATGTACGCGAGCGACGGTTTGAGCGGCGAGATGGGATGCCTGGGCGGCGCGCAGCGTCGACCCGTTACGCGGTTTGGTAAACCGCGTAACCTCCTTAGTCGTGGTATTCGCCGCGGTCCCACTTCTCGAGGAACTCGTCAAAGAAGTGCGGGTCAGCCTGAGCCTCGGCATCGGCCTTGTTGCAGGCATCGATCTTGGCGATCAGGGCATCGTGCTCGGGAGTCTTCTCGTAGGGCTCCTCCAGGAAGGCAAGCATGATATCGGCCATCAGGAACTCGCCGGTGATCTTGCCGCCAAAGCCCACGATGTTAGCGTTGAGCTCGCGACGGGCATACAGGGCAGAGGTCATGTCGCGGACCAGGGCGCAGCGGGCGCCGGGAACCTTGTTGACGGCGTTGGTGATGCCGATGCCGGTGCCGCACAGGGCCACGCCAAAGTCGGCCTTGCCGCTGGCAACAGCCTCGCCCACGGCCTTACCGTAGATGGGATAGTGCGTACGGGTGTGGCTGTAGGTGCCGCAGTCGAGCACCTTGTAGCCAGCCTGCTCCAGGCGGTCGGCCAGATAGATCTTCTCGTCCGTAACGATATGGTCGCAACCGATTGCGATGGTCTTCTTCATCAGAACGTCCTTTCGTCTGAATTCACAAGTTGAGGTAGAAGTTCGAGTTCTCGGTGGCTCTCGTTAGGCCATCTTGTTGAGCATGTCGACACGGATCTGGTGACGGCCGCCGGCGTACTGGGCGCGCAGGAACTCGCGGGCGATCTTCTTGGCGACCTCGGTGCCCACAACGCCCGGGCCCATGGTGACCATGCGCGAGCCGTTGTGCTCGCGGGTCATGTAGGCGGAACGCTCGTCGGAAATGTTGGCGACGACCATGCCCTTAATCTTGACGGCGGCCATATAGGAGCCGACGCCGTACTTATCGAATGCGAAGCCCTGGGAATCCTTGTGCTCCAGCAGGTCCTTGGCAACGGCGGTCGCGGAATCGACAAAGTCCGCGGCTGGGGTCTCGGAATAGTCGACGACCTCGTGACCGTCGGCGATGAGCATCTCCTTGATGGACTCCTTCATCGACATACCGTCGGCATCGGAAGCGATTACAACCCTCATGACATCCTCCTTGAGAGATACGCAGGTGCGTAGTTTCTGTTTGGAAGTGTTGAATCGCGTTCAGGTCCGGGCATCTGAATGTGCGGTTCTTCACTGTTCATGTTTATTTGAACACATTCGAACATCAACTGCAAGAATTATTTGTTTATCTTTGTTCTTTTTTGAACAAATACCGTTCACGAATGATTGCCGACCGTCTGGACCCGGCGCGGACGTAGCGACCGCGTATTCAACAAACAAAAGGGCGGCCGAGAACGTGTCTCGGCCGCCCTTCGGCAGTATGCCCCGGTATATACAGCTGTTTTAGTTACTCGGACTGCCCGCCCTTCTTGGTATGCTTGGACGGAGCACTCAGGAAGCGGCCCGTCAAATAGTTCGCGGGACCGGAGATATCAATCCCCAGCAGGGTGTGCCCCAGCCACAAAAACGCCGCGAGCACCAGCAATGGAATCACGCACGAGGTCACGATCATCACGATGACGCCTTCGATAAGGTCGGTCACCTGCTGCACAATTTCATCGGTCATCTGCTTGGCGCCGCTGGTCACCGACGTGACGAGACCCGAGGCGCCGTCGGCAAGCTGCTCAAGCACGTTCTTGGACTCTGTGGACCCAGTATTTTTCTTGCTTGCTTTGGAGCTATCGCTATTTGCCGCACTCGCAGCGTCGGCCGCCTTTTGCTCGGCCGCCTCGATGCTAACGTGATACGTTTCGTCGACCTTCTGCGACACCCAAACGCTTGCAGGCACCAACGCCATGCCAATTATGGCGACCACCAGCACACGCGTTGCCACGCGGCGAATGACCGCGCTCGTGCTCCAGCGTCCGTGAATGCCAAGCGACACCGCGAAGAGTACGAGCGAGAACGGAATCAGGATGCCCAGCCCGACCGACCATAAAATGGTCAGCAGATATTTTTCGAGGTAGAGCACGGCAAGCACGATACCCAAGTTTCCCGAAAGCTGCGCGAGCTGCTCGGCAACTGGCGTTCCCGTATCGCCCGGCAGCGCAGTGATACCCGCAGATAGGGCGACGCACGAGGTTGTGAGCGCCAAAACATTGCCCTTCTTTTGATCGATGACCTCGATGGTGGAGTCCCAAGTCTTGGTATCGGCAAAATGCGGACGAGCTACAAAGCCCGACAACAGCGCCAGTACCACGAGCGCAACGATAAAGCCAATCTGCAGCTTTTTGTTTGCGCACACGACATCGGACAGACTGGGCTGCAGCTCGGTTACCGTCGTGTGCTCGGTTATCTGGACAGGACGCCCATGAGCCATCTCGTGCG
>CABUHP010000148.1 GCA_902491415.1 uncultured Collinsella sp. | reverse complement strand
TTGAGCAGTAGGATCTCGGAGCACAAAAGACCGATCAGGTTGCCGGCGGCAAAGCCCGCATCGCCCTCGCAGTATTTGCGATAAATCATGTACAGCATGTACGCCACAAACGGCTGCAGGCACGCAGAGATAAACGTAACTACTATCGAGGGCTCCTGCGAAAAGACCTCGGTGAGTTTATCGACACTCGTAGCGTCCTTCGAAGCCAAGAATAAACCGATAACCACAAGGGGCACCACGCCCAAAATTACCTCGACCAGAGTAAACAACTTGGCAGTCAAATCCTCACTAGCCGAATTCAAATGAGGCGCCCACTCAGGATGAGCATGCGCGCCGACTTTCTTGTCCTTCTCAGCACGATCGGCCTTTTTGCTCTCAGGAACCCGACGACCAGGATCCTTGCGAGTTCCCGCCGCAGCAACCCGAGCCCGAGACTTCTTACCCATAACCAACACCTCACAAGAGGAAACGAATAGCCAACGCTACCCAGTGTACCCTCTAAGCAACGTCACCGCCCCAACCGGCCCCCACAAAAACGTGCCGCCCCATAAGGGGCGGCCCACAAACTTTTTTATCAGCTTTTCTGTAGCGAGCACACGACGACCCAAAGCGGGCCGGGAGGGCCGGACTACCTTCCCTCAACGCGACCCTGCGAAGCCGTGAGCGAGGAGGGAAGGTAGTCCGGCCCTCCCGGCCCAGCTCACGCTAGCGCCAAGCGCTAGTAGTTCACCACCTGCTCCTCAAAGTACGCCTTCGGGTGGTTACACACCGGGCACACCTCAGGCGCCTCGGCACCAACGTGCAGGTGCCCGCAGTTCAGGCACTTCCACACCTTTACGCCCTCGCGCTCAAACACCTCGCCCGACTCGATGCGCTCGACGAGTTTGTTGTAGCGCTCCTCGTGGGCCTTCTCGACGGCGGCGACACCACGGAACTTTGCGGCAATCTCGGCAAAGCCCTCCTCCTCGGCGGTCTTGGCAAACTCGTCGTACATCGTGGTCCACTCGTAGTTCTCGCCCGCAGCGGCATCACGCAGGTTGTCCAGAGTGCCCGGAACGGCGCCGTCGTGCAGATACTTAAACCACAGCTTGGCGTGCTCGGATTCGTTGCCCGCCGTCTCGGCAAAAATATTCGAGATCTGAACGTAGCCGTCCTTTTTGGCCTTGGATGCATAGTAGCGATACTTGGTGTGTGCCTGGGACTCACCGGCAAAAGCGGTCTCGAGGTTCTTCTTGGTTTGGGAATTCTCAAAATCCATAGGTGTACTTCCCTTCAACGCATGCCGCCCGTAGGCTTCGAGCGGCCTCGTCTTTAGGATGCCCTCATGCCGGAAATCTAAACCTTACAATCCTGTTCTTCAGATTTGCACAGGCTAGATGCTCAGCCAGCGATCGCCCTCGGCTCGGCAAAAGCCCTCACGCTCCAGGTCGGCTAGAATGCCCGCGATCAAGTCGTGCTCGACCGGCCCACGCCCAGCCGCCGCTTCCATCTCGTTAACGCCCGCCACGGCATCAGCAAGCGTAATCCCCGCCGGCTGGCCATCGCGCGCTGCCAGCAACATACGCACGATATGCGCGCGCTTTTGGCGACGCGAGCCCTCAAACTTGGACTGACGACTATAGCCCGCCGACCGCCTGGACGGATTGGGCAGCGTCTTTTTAAGATACGCGCCGTAATCCAGCAACGCGTAATACCATGCGCGCGGCGTGTCGGCATCGTCTTGAGGCACGGCAAAGGGCGCAATCTCATCCGCCGCCGCACCAGGGGCCGCCGGACAGGCGGCTTGAATCAGCGGCACCAGCTCGCGATCGGGAACGGCCGGCACATCGGGAAAGAAATGATGCAAAAAGACCGTGCGCACATTGGTCTCTAGATACACGCCTGGAAGATCAAACGCAAACGAACGGATGCCCTGCGCCGTTGCCGGGCCAATGCCGGGCAGAGCGACCAAGTCACGCGTCTCACGCGGAAACTCCCCGTCCCAGTCCTCTACAACGCGCTGAGCGGCCCCATGAAGCGCCAGAGCGCGTCGGTTGTAGCCCATGCCCTGCCAAGCGTCCAAAACATCGGAAGGCGCGGCCTGGGCAAGCGCCTGCACAGTCGGAAAACGATCGAGCCACACCGGCATGCGCGCCTCCACACGCGGCACCTGCGTTTGCTGCAGCATGACCTCAGAAAGCCAAATGATGTACGGATCGCGTGTGCGGCGCCACGGAAGGTCGCGATAACGCAGGACCCCTTCCGAACGAATCATCGAACGAAAGGGGTCCTGAATCATGGCTATGCTCCTTATGCGGCGCTATTCCTCCCGGTAAGCGCACGCGCAGGTGGCGTACTCGGGAAACGCTTCGCGGTCGGCGAACTTGGGATCGACGGCCGGGAACTGGCGGTGAGCGACGATGTCGCCGAGCGAAACGGAATCGAGGTAGTCGCGCATCAACGCCTGGGCTCCGGCCCACAGGGGATGATAGCAGCACGCGCCCATGCGCGCACAGTCACCATCGGGCGCGGTGCAATCGTTCATAACCATAGGACCCTGAACGGCCTCGACGACCTGGCGGATAGTGACGTCGTCCGGACTGACCTTGAGACGCATGCCACCGTGGACGCCACGCAGGCTCTCCACAATACCGGCCTGGACCAAACCGTGCTGAATCGAGCGGGCAAACGAATACGGGACATTGACCTCTTCGGCAGCGGTGCGAACAGAAAGCAAACGCTCCGGATCCTCGGCAAGCATCGCCAGCATGCGAAGGGCGTAATCAGTCTTCCTCGATATGTCCATTTTTCCCCTTTCAAGGAATACGAACAGCTCGAACGAGCTCCGGGGCCGAGCTTGTGTCGAGACGCTAAATGACCGCCAGGACATCCAAATGGTAAATCGGATATCCACTGAGTGCCGCGCTTGGAGCGAAATGCATCAGATGCGGCGCACAGTGCAATTTAGTATAACCTAACCCCCTGTCTCGTAGAACAGGTGTTGCGCAACAAAGCTGTTGTTCAGACAGATATACTTATTAGATTTTACTTGCGTTCCCGAAGGCGCGGGGATTCTGGGCGAAGATGCACCAGGGCGATCGTTCTATCGAAACAAAGTGCATCAAACGCAAAAAGCCACGTCCGAAGACGTGGCTTTAATTGCGTTGGCGGGAAGTACGGGGCTCGAACCCGCGACCTCCGACGTGACAGGCCGGCGCTCTAACCAAACAGAGCTAACTCCCCAGGCAGACGTTCGCGTTTGTTTCCGCTCGCGTGCGCTGCGGGGATTAGTATACACAGAAGTCTGTCCGGCGCGCAACAACTTTTTTGAAAAAATTTTTCGGGGCCATCCGGGAGGGTCTCCGGGGCTGAGGGCGGGGGTTAAGTTTGCTGCTCTACAGTCCTGCGCAAGACGGAAAGCACATTAAGTGCTTTCCTTTGCGTGCGGAACTCGCGACAAACTTAACCCGCGCCCGCCCGGCGAGTAAGCTGCGGAAACTCGGTCGGTCCAGAGCAATATCGTGCGAACGGAATTCTGGCTGATTTGTTGTTCGCCTGGTTAATCTAGTTGATGGGGTCTATCTATACCCTTTTGTAAGTTGCGGTGAAATAGGGATTGAATTTGGGGTTGAATCGTTTAAACAGTCCCTATTTCACCGCAACTTATGGGAGGGATAGAAAAAGGGCGGAGGCCCTGGAGAGGGACTCCGCTTTATATACAGGGGGCGATGGTATTCGCGTGTTGCGGGATTAGACCAGGCGGGCGTTGATCGTCTTGGCGATCTCGGCGGCGTCGGTGGAACCCTTGACGGTGGCACGGAAGTCCTCGTCCATGAGCGCCTCGGCGACCTTGGACAGGATCTTGAGGTGCGTAGTGCCGGCCTGGGCACCGGGGATGAGCAGGGCGATAGCCACGTTGACGGGAGCGCCGTCCATGGTGTCCCAACCGGTCACGCCGGACTCGTCCTTGACGACGATGACGGCAGCCTCGGCAATGGCGTCGGACTTGGCATGCGGGATGGCGAAGCCCTCCATCATGCCCGTGGTGCCCTCGGCCTCGCGGGCCAGGAAGGCGTTCATCACGGCGTCGGCGTCGCTGGCGATACCGGCCTTGACGGCCTGGTTGGAAACGAAGCTCAGAGCCTCGTCACGAGAAGCGAAGTCCTCGGCGACAAAGACATTCTCGACCTTCACGAAGTCGGCAGCCTCGGCCTTGGGGGCCTCGACGGCAGCGGCCTTGGGAGCCTCAACCGGCTTGGCTGCAGGAGTGGCCTTCTGGTTCTTCTCAAAGTCGTACTTCTTGAAGGCCACGAAAAGGATGCCACCGACCACAGCGCCGATGAGGATCGCGAGGACCCACAGCGGACCGTTCTCGACAACGGGCAGGACCAGGAAGCCACCGTGAGGCGCCGGATCGTGAACGTTGAACATAATGGTCAGGATCGAAGCGATAGAGGAACCGAGCATCATGATGGGCATGACGGGCCAGATGTTCTTGGTCATGAACGGAATGGCGCCCTCGGTGATGTGGGTGCAACCAAGGATGAGGTTGACGACACCGGCGTCGTGATCCTCCTGGCTGAAGTACTTCTTGCCGACAACGACGGCGAAGGTGGTGATCAGCGGCGGAACGATGCAAGCGGCGGAGACGGCAGCCATGAAGTTGGTGCCGAAGTTGTAGGTATCGGTGCCAACACCGGCGGCCAGGGCCTCGGTGAGCATAGCGGTACCGGTGACGTAAGCAGCCTTGTTGACCGGGCCACCCATGTCAAAGGCGCACATGCAGCCGATGGCAAGACCCAGGACAACGGCGCCAGAGGCGGACAGGCCCTTGAGGAAGTCCATCATGGCGGTGTTGATGGCAGCCATGGGGCCGGAAATGCCGAGCATGACCAGGCCGACAATAGCCGTCGAGAACAGCGGGTACAG
>CABUHP010000147.1 GCA_902491415.1 uncultured Collinsella sp. | reverse complement strand
TCCAACTGCGCAATGTTTCCCAGATGCCGCCGGAACAGCCCGTTGGCACAGATGTAATCAATGCGAGGCATGACACCAAAGGGAGTCAGGCCCGAAGCCATAAATCCGCGACGCGGCGTCCCCTCATCGGTCTTCGATGCAAAGTCGTTGACGACTCTCATGGTTAGCGGCCCAGCATCCTAAAGAATCGCTCCTCGAGCGACGGATCGGTCTCAAAGACGCCGCGACGAGCAAGCGTTACGGTCTTGGTACCGGGCTTTTGCACGCCGCGCATGGTCATGCACATATGCTCGGCTTCCATCAGCACGATCGCCCCTTGGGGGGCAAGATATTCCATGAGGGCATCGGCAACCTGTGCACACAGCTGCTCCTGCAGCTGCAAACGACGGGCATAGACCTCAACCGTGCGAGCAAGCTTAGACAGACCCGCCACGCGACCGTTAGGGATATAGCCGATCGCAGCCTTGCCATAAAACGGCAGCAGATGGTGCTCGCACAGCGAGTAAAACGTGATGTCGCGCTCGATAACCAAATCGTTCGAAGCGACGGCAAAAGTTTTTGACAGGTGTTCCTCGGCGCTCTGGTCCATGCCGCCGGCAATCTCGCCATACATACGGGCGACACGTGCCGGCGTCTCCAGCAGGCCCTCACGAGTTGGGTCCTCGCCTATGCCCTCAAGCAACAGCCTTATGGCGGCCTCAACTTTTTCCTGATCGACCATCTGGGCCTCACTTTTCCGATTTTGCGTTCGCGCTATGGTACCACGCCCTTTGGCATCGGCCACAAGCTACATAGTATGGGTCGAATAGACCGGATCGTCCCGCCAAAGCTCCACAGCGTCGCAAAGCGCAACGCCCTCGCGCACAGCACGGGCGCGCGTGGCGTTCATATCAATCACGCGCTGATTGCTCGAGCCCCTAAAACGCAATGAGATATCGTACAGATCCTGAACAAACGGGCCATCCACCAACATATCGAGGCAGGCAAGGATACGGTCCGTCGCCTCGGTATGGTGACGACCACCCGGCATAAGCTCCTCGAGCACGTCGCCGGTAAAGCACCAAATAGTCTTTCCCGACCCCACAGGATAAGCAGCACGAACACGCTCAATGAAATCAACGAGCCCCGCCTGGTTTTCAGGCTCCATAGGCTCCCCGCCCAGAATCGTCAGGCCATCGATAAAGGGATGATCGAGACTCTCGATAATTTTGTCCTCGACGGCGCGATCGAACGGCTCGCCCGCAGCAAAGTCCCACGCGACGGAGTTAAAGCAATTCTTGCACCCGCGACGGCACCCGCTCACAAACAGAGAAGTACGAACGCCTTCCCCATCAGCAATGTCGAAATACTTAATGTTCGCGTAGTTCATAGGTAACCTTTCTGGGGGTCTGGAGTATATCATCCCGTCCTCAAACAGCTTCGCTCGCTGCGCTCGCTGCAGAACTGCGGGCGGGACGATATACTCCAGACCCCTCGCGAGCGATACTCGGTGAACGAAGCGAACATCGAGTATAGGGTTCGAGGTCCAATAAAAACTTTGTTGCAGCTCAACCGCTATCGCAAGTAAATCGCAGCTGCAGCTCGAATTATTTCCGCTAAGAACTTCGAGGAGTGAGCAGACCGCGAACCGCATCTCCGCTACGTCAACTTGGCCGCCCCGTAGCGAGGCCCCGGACCTTTGCTCGATATGAGTTCCGCACGAACAGGAGGCGCCAGTGGCGCCTCCGTCGTGAGCCAGGACTGTCCGAAATAGCGAGTAAAGGTCCGGGGCCTCGCTACGGGGCGGCCTGGGATGGTTATTAGAGATGCAGCACGCGGTCGCGGATCTCCTCGGTTCGACCCTGGTTCCAGAATTGAGTACCGATGTAGCCGCACGTACGACGGGCGACGTTCATCTTCTCCTGATCGCGGTTGCCGCAGTTGGGGCACTCCCACACCAGCTTGCCGTCATCCTCGACAATCTTGATCTCGCCGTCGTAGCCGCACACCTGGCAATAATCGCTCTTGGTGTTGAGCTCGGCGTACATGATGTTGTCGTAGATGTACTGCATCACGCGGATGACAGCCTTGAGGTTGTCCTGCATGTTGGGAACCTCGACGTAGGAGATGGCACCGCCCGGCGAAAGCTGCTGGAACATGCCCTCAAACTTGAGCTTATCGAAAGCATCAATCTCCTCGGACACATGGACGTGGTAGCTGTTGGTAATGTAGCCCTTGTCCGTCACACCCGGAATAATGCCAAAACGACGCTGCAGGCACTTGGCGAACTTGTAGGTCGTCGACTCAAGCGGGGTACCGTACAGCGAGAAGTCAATATCGCTTTCGGCCTTCCACTCAGCGCATTTGTCGTTCATGCACTGCATGACGGCCATGGCAAAGGGCGTGCCCTCCTTCTCGGTGTGACTGTGGCCCGTCATGTACTTAACGCACTCATACAGGCCGGCATAACCCAGACTAATGGTGGAGTAACCGCCCACGAGCAGCTTGTCGATCGTCTCGCCCTTCTTCAGGCGGGCGAGGGCACCGTACTGCCAAAGAATCGGCGCGGCATCCGAAAGCGTACCCATCAGGCGCTCATGACGGCACAGCAGGGCACGATGGCAAAGCTCAAGGCGCTCGTCGAAGATCTTCCAGAACTTGTCCATGTCCTGATGCGAGCTCAGCGCAACATCGGGCAGGTTGATGGTCACAACACCCTGGTTAAAGCGACCATAGTACTTAGGCTTGGTCGGGTCATAGTTCAGCGCGTTGGCAACGTTGTTAAAGCCGTTGCCCGAACGGTCGGGCGTCAGGAAACTGCGGCAACCCATGCAGGTGTAGCAATCGCCGTTGCCGGCGGTCTCGCCCTTAGACAGCTTGAGCTCGCGCATCTTCTTCTCGGAGATGTAATCGGGCACCATGCGCTTGGCGGTGCACTTCGCAGCCAGCTGAGTCAGGTAGAAGTACGGGGAATCCTCGTGAACGTTATCGTCCTCGAGCACATAGATAAGCTTGGGGAACGCCGGAGTGATCCACACGCCGGCTTCGTTCTTAACGCCCTCATAGCGCTGACGAAGCGTCTCCTCCACAATCATGGCAAGGTCGTGCTTCTCCTGGGGCGTACGGGCCTCATTGAGATACATAAAGACCGTCACGAACGGCGCCTGGCCATTCGTGGTCATAAGGGTCACGACCTGATACTGAATCGTCTGAACGCCGCGACGAATCTCATCGCGCAGGCGATCCTCAACGACCTCGCGAACCTTTTCGGGAGATGCGGAAACGCCGAGCTCCTCGAGCTCGCGAGCGACCTCGCCGCGAATCTTTTGACGACTCACCTCAACGAACGGGGCAAGATGGGTCAACGAAATAGACTGGCCGCCGTACTGGGAAGAAGCAACCTGGGCGATGATCTGCGTCGCGATGTTGCAGGCGGTCGAGAAGCTGTGCGGCTTCTCGATCAGCGTGCCCGAGATAACAGTGCCGTTCTGGAGCATGTCCTCCAGGTTCACCAGATCGCAGTTGTGCATGTGCTGGGCAAAGTAATCCGAATCGTGGAAGTGAATCAGGCCCTCATTATGGGCATCCACAATCTCCTGGGGCAGCAGCACGCGCTGGGTCAGGTCCTTGGAAATCTCGCCGGCCATATAGTCGCGCTGAACGGAGTTGACGGTCGGGTTCTTGTTGGAGTTCTCCTGCTTGACCTCTTCGTTATTGCATTCGATCAGCGACAGGATCTTGTCGTCGGTCGTGTTCTTTTGGCGCTTCAGGCTCTGAACATAACGATAGATAATGTAGTGGCGGGCCACTTCGTAGCAGTCGAGACGCATAATCTCGTCCTCGACCAGATCCTGAATCTCCTCGACCGACACGGTGTGGCCCGCGTTCTCGCATGCCTCGGCGACGTTTTGTGCCGCGTAGACCACCTGGCGGTCGGTAAGACGAGAGCCCTCCTCGACCTCCAAGTTTGCAGCACGGATGGCATTGACAATCTTATCGATGTCAAAGACAACCTCGGTGCCGCTGCGCTTGATGATCTTCATCCTCTTGCCTCTTTCGCGTCGAAATCTTATTGCGCTTCAGAGCCAAACGATGCCCGGCAGGGCTTGCCCCTGTCTTGCGGCGCCGTCGCGCAATCTGTGTTCTCGATAAACCATAAGCCTCCATGCGGACATTCCCTGGAGCCGATCAAGCGGCTCAAGGACACGTTCAAAAGAGGCAGTTAAGGTCTTCGTTCTCTGTCCGCCATCTATCATACGACAAAGACGCATCTATATCCTGTATTCTTTTTTTAGGTCAAACACAACATATAGTGTTTCAGCAGGTCAAAGCAATTAGTCATTTTGCAGGCGCATTAAAAATGAGGGGTTCTTGGCAAGTCGGTAAAACGTTACCAACACGGCTACCTGCATGGCAGTTATAAAACCCCCTTAGTCAAGACGCTGACAAATCCTACCAAAACCAAGCCGCTCACGCCAAAAGAATCCAAAAGATTATGCTTGACCAACATGTTGCGGTCACGATCGGCCAGGACGTATGCAATCTGCCGGCACCTCTACGGGGACCTTGGATCAATATTTGCTGGCATATTTGACGGCGTGCTTGGTAGCAAAACAAAACAGCTCAGAGGACATAGCCTCTGAGCTGCGAACATTTGGTGGGCGTTAGAAGATTTGAACTTCTGACCTCTTCCGTGTCAGGGAAGCGCTCTCCCCCTGAGCTAAACGCCCAAATGGAGCGGACAACGGGGCTCGAACCCGCGACCCCAACCTTGGCAAGGTTGTGCTCTACCAACTGAGCCATGTCCGCTTACGAGGATTAATCTTACGTGATGCCCGCATCCTATGCAAGAACTTTTTTTGAAAAGTTTTGCGACGCTCTCGCGCCTTGATTATCAACTTCATCCGAACACTTCCCACATTCATCCGCACATGTGCGGATGAATGTGGGAACCCGATACCCTGAGGG
>CABUHP010000146.1 GCA_902491415.1 uncultured Collinsella sp. | reverse complement strand
TCATCGAGCACCACAAAGGCATCACTCAGCGTTCGACCGCGCATGTAGGCGAGCGGGGCGATCTCGATCACGCCACGCTCCATAAGCTCATCGGTGCGCTCGCGATCCATCATGTCAAAGAGGGCATCATAGAGCGGGCGCATATACGGGTCGATCTTTTCCTCGAGGGTGCCGGGCAAAAAGCCCAGGTTCTCCCCCGCCTCGACAACCGGGCGCGTCAGGATCAGGCGGCCTACCTCATGGCGCTTGAGCGCGGCGACGGCGAGCGCCATGGCCAGATAGGTTTTACCGGTACCGGCGGGACCGAGGCCAAACGTGATGGTAGAAGAGCGGATGGCATCCACATAGCGCTTTTGGCCGAGCGTCTTGGGGCGGATAACGCGACCGCGATACGATAGCAGCACGTCATCGCGCAACGACGAGGCATCATGCTCGCCGTCGCGCAGAACGGCCAGACAGCGCGAGACATCATCGGCAGAAAGCGTGCGCCCGGCAGCGGCCTCACGAAAGGCATGTTCGAAAAAACGCGCGACCAACTCAACCTCGTCCGGATCGCCGCTCACGGCAACGCTGTCACCGCGGGCAACCACATGGGCGCGCACCAAGTTCTCGAGCGCACGAAGGACGCCGTCGCCGGCGCCCAAAACGCGCGAGGGGTCGATACCCTCGGGAACGGTAAGTCTAATCTTCGAGGCTTCCATGAACCTCCCTGCGTGCATGGACCAAGCCGGAATCATCGACTCCGATGATAGCAACATCGAGCAGGCACGGGGCTGTGAGTCCACAGGTATCATCGAGACGGGCATGATGGAACGAGCCGAGCGTCAAATTGTCACCGTACTCAAGCACGGCGCGCTCGACGGTGCCCACGCGACGACGGGCATCGGCAACCGCGAGCTCCTGAGCCGCCGCACGCATGCGACGGCTGCGCTCAGCCATGACCTCAGGGGGTACCTGGTCGGGCATGTCGGCGGCGAGGGTGCCGGGGCGCTTGCTATAGCGGAACACGTGCATGCGCGAAAAGCCCACGCGACGGCACAGCGCCAGCGACTCCTCGAACTCCTCGTCCGTCTCGCCGGGAAAACCGACGATGACATCGCACGAAAGAGACGCCTGAGGCAAGTTGGTGCGAATCATACGCACCGTGTCCTCAAAGGCCTCGGCGCTATAGGGACGGCCCATGCGATGCAGCGTCGCCGTGCAGCCAGACTGCACGGGAAGGTGCAAAAACGGCGCGATACGCTTTGGATAGCGAGCCATCACCTTGAGCAGGCGCTCGGAAATATCCATGGGTTCCACCGAGGAGATGCGCACGTGGGCGATCTCGGTGCGCTCCATGATGGCCTGGAGCAGCTCATCGATCTCGACATGTTCGTCGGTCGCGCTCTTGCCGTCATAGGCACCCAGATTCACGCCGGTCAGCACGACCTCGGGCACGCCGGCCTCCTGAGCTTCACGCACCTGTTCGAGCACGGACTCGACGGGCACGGAACGCTCGGGGCCGCGGGCCTTCCACACGATGCAATAGGTACAGCGGTGGTTGCAGCCATCCTGGATCTTCACGCCCAGCCGCGAACGACCGAGCGCATCGACCACGTCGCCATCGCTGCAGGCGGGCACGCTATCGGATTCGACACCCAGCACCTCGCAGACGCGCTCGGCGACGTCAATCTTGGACGGTTCGGCGATCACGCGATCGGAGAGCTCCAGCAGCTCCTCGGGATGAAGGTTGACGACGCAGCCGGTTACGACCACGTATGGCTCGCCGGGATAGGCCAGGGCGTGACGGACGGCCTTGCGGGTCTTGGCCTCGGCCTCCCCCGTCACGGCACAGGTATTGATAACGATCAGATCGGCGTCCTGGGGCTCCACCATCGCAAAGCCCAGGCGCATAAGATCGGCAGTGATACGGTCGGACTCAACCCGGTTGACACGACAACCGAGGTTGACGACGGAAATATGGCGAGCACACGGGCTCCTTAATCGAGGATGTCGTCGAGGGCACTCTTGATACGGTCGGTCACCGACTTCTTACCGGATGCGACGTCATCGCCCATCTCGTCGGCAAAGGCGCGAAGCAGCTCGCGCTGCTTGTTGGAGAGATTGGTGGGGACGACCACGCGCAGCTGCACGACCAGACGACCGCGCGAACCGCCGCCGCCGATTCGCGGCATGCCGTAATTGTTGACGCTCACGGTGTCACCGTACTGTGTGCCGGCGGGGACACACACCTTGACGACCTCGTCAGGCATAATGCCCTCGACCTCAATCTCGCAACCGAGCGCGGCCTGCGCAATCGAGATATCGCTCACCAGATACAGGTCATCGCCATTACGCTTAAAACGCTCGTGGTCGGCGACACGCACGTTGACGATCAGGGCACCAGACGGCTCGCCACGAAGGCCGGCCTCTCCAAATCCACTCACGCGCAGCTGGCGACCGGTCGAAACACCGGCGGGAATATCGATGTCAATCTTTTCGTGAGAAGGCGTGCGGCCCTGGCCATCACAAGTCTCGCAGGGATGATCGATGACCGTGCCTTCGCCGTGGCAGTCGGGACAGGGCGAAGAGGACTGAACCTGGCCCAGGAAAGAACGCTGGACCGTCGTCACATAGCCCGTGCCGTGACAGCGGCTGCACTGCTTTTCGGTCGCGCCCTCGGCCTTGCCGGTACCATTACAGTCATCGCAAGGGGCAAGGCGGTCGTAGCTGATCGTCTTTTTGCAGCCGAGCGCCGCCTCCTCGAGCGTCACCGAAAGGGAAATGGCCATATCGCGGCCGCGACGACGCTCGCGGCGATTTCGGGCGCCACCGCCGGCACCGCCGCCAAAGAACGACGAGAAGAGGTCGTCCATACCCATGCCGCCAAAGATATCGTTGATATCGACATAGCCAGAACCACCGGGGCCGTCCGCGGTACCGTAACGGTCGTAGTTAGCACGCTTCTGCTCGTCGGAAAGAACGGAATAGGCCTCGTTGAGCTCTTTGAACTTGGCCTCGGCCTCGGGGTCGTCCGAAACATCCGGGTGTACCGTACGGGCTTTCTTTAGAAACGCGCGCTTGATCGTCCGCGCGTCGGCATCCTTGTCAACGCCAAGTACCTCGTAGTAATCCCTATTTTCCGACACGACCGAATCCTTCCAACTTTCATTATTGTCACAGTGCGTCCTATACCCAAGCTGGGCCGGCCGCAAACAGAGGGTTTGATGTTATTGCATCCCGTAGGGCGAAAGCATGGCCTGCTGCGAGCAGCTCGCAAACCAAACCGACACGAGCGCAAACATAAAGCCGTTGGCAAAACCATTGGCAAACTGCATCGCGCCGCGCTTCCACCACAGCAGGCTGCGATGAAGCACGCCGTCCGACAGCACCATGAACAAGCCCATGGCAAACGGAATGAAGCACATCATGGCGAAGGCGGAGAACACGCCCGAGATGGCCGACAGCACCAAAAACGGAGCGATGATGCCCATGAGGTAGAAGCCGGTGCGAGCCTTACCCTCCAGGCGCTCGGCCTCAACGTGCGCACGACCGACCAGATCGCCGCCCGAAGCGCCGTTCGTGCCGGCGTGACCCATGTTGGGGACGCGCACCTCGTCGCCATCATGCGTGCCGGCGGGAAACTCAATCGTCTGCTCGGAGGTCACACGGACACGGCCGCTGCCACCGCAATCGGGGCACGGGTCGGCAACGACCTTGCCGGAACCGCCGCACTCAGGACAAACCGTCTGGAACGTGCCCGTACCAAACAGGAAAGACAGGTCGACATCGATATGGCCGCGACCACCGCAGCTCGGACAGGTGTGGGCATGCTCTGACGAAACGGAGCCCGATCCGCCACAATGTCCGCAGGTGTCAAAGCGGGTGTAGCGAACGGTCTTGTGGGCACCGCCCTTAGCCTCCTTGGCGTCGAGCTTGATATCGACGACCACGTTGGCGCCACTCTCGGGGTTGTAGGCCGCCTGGCCGCGACGGGGCTGGCCCCAGGCGCCCCCGAAGGGGAAACCGCCGTCAAAGGGATTGCCGTAACCGGCGCTGCCGGCATAGCCACCGCCATAGGGCGAAGCCGTCGGTGCACCGGCAAAGGGATTACCCGACCGCATGGCGTCGTAACGCGCACGCTTCTGCTCGTCCGAGAGCACGGCGTAGGCCTCGGAAACCTCTTTAAACTTTTCCTCGGCATCCGGCTCTTTATTGACGTCCGGATGGAGCTTGCGGGCCTTTTGCTGGAAAGCCTTTTGAATATCACGCGAGGTGGCGTCCTTGGAGACACCCAAGATCTCGTAGTAATCTTTTTCGTTCATCGTCGCCATGCGCGGCAACCTCCTGCTCACAGCAGCGTATATATTGCGGTAATTCTACCCGAGCGGCCTAGGCTAGACCCCAAAACAGCTCGAACAGAACATTTCCATCGAGCCAGCCCAGGTATGTCGGCGCTAAACGAGCTCGAACATGGCCCGCAATGACATCTGCCGAAGTGAAGGGTCCCTCATGGACTCCGAGCGTCTCGGGCACCCAAGTGGCAAGACCCAATTCGAGCGCGCGATCGCAGGCAGCCGCCAGCTCATCAACAGGTCGGATGCAATACCGCGCGTCATGCGACAAGCGAGCATCAGGTCTTCAGCCGCAGCCTCGCGCTGCGACAGATATTCGGTCTCGAACGCCATCGCGTCATCGTCACGTTGCACCAGACGCACGCGGTACGCATCGCCTCGAGAAGACACGCCGGGGGACAAACCTGCAAGACGGTCGAAATCCTCGGCGTCGAGCATGCCCGCGGCAGAACGACCCAGGCCCAGATAGCCCCGTCCGGTCCAGTAGGCAATGTTATGGGCGCACTCATGGCCGTCGAGCGCATAGCTTGCCACCTCATACGGGTGATAGCCGGCGGCACCCAGGAGCTCGCGTGCCAAGTCCATGCACGAAGCCTGAAAATCCTCGTCGGGCTCGAGCGACTCGT
>CABUHP010000145.1 GCA_902491415.1 uncultured Collinsella sp. | reverse complement strand
CGACGTCTTCGCCGAGACCAAGCTCGAGGCCGACCAGGTCAAGAACCTCGTCGACCACGAGGTTGCCGTCGTGGGCATGGGTCCCGTCGTCTCCAAGAACGTCAAGGTCGACGACCTGTCCCTCGAGCAGCTCAAGGGCATCTTCTCTGGCCAGATCACCAACTGGAAGGAGGTCGGCGGCGACGACGCCACCATCGTCGTCCTCAACCGCAAGGCCGGCTCCGGCACCCGCGCCACCTTCGAGGCCGCCGTCTTTGGCGACGAGGCCGTCGACTTTAAGGGCGACGCCGAGCTCGACAAGTCCGGCGACGTCCAGACTCAGATGGGCAGCACCGATAACGCCATCTCCTACCTCGACTTCTCGCACTTCGATGACTCCAAGTTCAACGCCATCAAGGTCGAGGGCGTCGAGCCCAAGAGCAAGAACGTCACCGACGACTCCTTCAAGATCTGGGCGACCGAGCACATGTACTGCTCCAAGGACGCCGACGAGGCCACCAAGGCCTTCCTGGAGTTTATGCTCTCCGACGACGTCCAGGGCAAGCTCGTCGAGGAGCAGGGCTTCATCCCCGTCTCGGCCATGAAGGTCGTCAAGGACGCCAGCGGCAAGGTCTCTGCTAAATAAGTAATCGCCCCCGGAAAGGTTTGCAATGGCAAAACAGCTGCCAAAGCGCGACCTTGAGAACGTGGGCCTGGGCGTCACGGGCGCGTGCGTTGCGCTCGTGACGCTTGTCGTTGCCGCGCTCATCTTTATGGTCGCCCAAAAGGGCCTCTCGGCTTTTCTCAAGGACGGCGTTTCGGTCGTCGAGTTCTTCACCGGCACCAAGTGGGACCTGGCCAACACAGCCGAAAGCGGCCTGCCCTATACCGGCGCCCTGCCCCTGATCGTCACCTCGTTTGCGGTCATGGTGCTCTCCACGCTTATCGCGCTGCCCATCGCTATCGGCTCTGCCATCTTTGCGGTCGAGATCCAGCCTAAGTTTGGTTCCAAGATCTTTCAGCCGCTCATTGAGCTTTTGACCGGTATTCCCTCGGTCGTCTTTGGCCTGATCGGTTTTCACGTGGTCGTCGGCCTCATGAAGAGCGTTTTCCACGTGAGCACGGGCCTGGGCATCTTGCCCGGCGCCATCGTGCTGGCCGTCATGATCCTGCCGACCATGACCACGCTTTCGGTCGATGGCCTGCGCGCCGTGCCCGACGGCTACCGCCAGGGCTCGCTCGCGCTGGGCTACACCCGCTGGCAGACCATCTGGCACGTGGTGCTCAAGTCCGCCATGCCGTCGCTCATGACCGCGGTTATCTTGGGCATGACCCGCGCCTTTGGCGAGACGCTCGCCGTGCGCATGGTCATCGGCGGCATCGAGGCCATGCCGACGTCGCTGCTGTCGCCGGCTTCGACCATCACCACCACGCTCACCACGTCCATGGCAGTCTATGCCGAGGGCTCGGCCCAAGACGATGTTCTGTGGGCGCTCGGCCTGCTGCTGATGGACATGAGTCTCATCTTCATCCTGATCATCCACCTTATCGGCCGCAAGGGGGCGAAGGCTCGTGGCTAGCACGCGTATCCACATCGACGAGGCGAGGCTCGGGCGTGTCCAAAAGCAGGACCGCTTCGCCACGGGCGTGTTGACGGCGATCGTCGCCATCGTCATGCTCACCGTCGTCTCCATGGTGGCCTATATCCTGTTCGAGGGCATCTCGACGCTGTTCCAGCCGGGCTTTCTCACGGAGCCGTCGCGCGCCAACGGAACGCAGGGCGGCGTGCTCTACCAGCTGTTCGACTCGTTCTACCTGCTGCTGATCACTCTAGTCATCTCGGTGCCCATCAGCCTGGGCGGCGCAGTCTTCCTGGTCGAGTACGCACCCGACGGCCCCATCCGCGACATCGCCTCCACCGCTATTGAGACGTTGTCCTCGCTGCCTTCCATCGTCGTCGGCATGTTCGGTTTTCTGGTGTTCTCGGTGCAGCTGGGCTGGAAGTACTCCATCATCTCCGGCGCCGTCGCGCTCACCATGTTCAACATCCCCATCCTGGTGCGCGTGATCCAGCAGGCGCTCGAGGACGTGCCGCAGGCCCAGCGCGATGCGTGCCTGGCCATGGGCCTCACTCGCTGGGAGGCCACGCTGCACATCCTGATCCCCGAGGCCATGCCTGCCATCGTGACGGGCATCGTGCTTTCGGCCGGTCGCGTGTTTGGCGAGGCCGCAGCACTGCTTTTTACCTCGGGTATGAGCTCGCCGGTTCGCCTGAACTTCTTGAGCTTTAACCTGTCGAGCCCCACCTGCGCTTGGAACGTGTTCCGTCCCGGTGAGTCGCTCGCCGTGCATATCTACAAGATCTATGGCGAGGGCAGCCCCGAGGCCCAGCAGATCGTTTGGGGTACCGCGGCACTGCTGATGATTTGCGTGCTGCTGTTTAACGTAATCGCCCGCATTGTGGGCAAGCAACTGGCAAGGAAGATGACGGCCGAATGAGCGAGATGAATGTAACGCCCGCAACCGAAGCGGCATCGTCCGACACCCGGGACTTCCTGTCGAGCGTGGGGGAGAGCGAGAAGCGCGTGCGCGTGAGCGGCAAGGCCGTGAGCGACGAGGTCGTGCTCTCCACCAAGGACGTCAACGTGTACTATGGCGACCACCATGCACTGCACAATACGTCGCTCGACTTCCACAAGGGCGAGATCACGGCGCTCATCGGGCCTTCGGGCTGCGGCAAGTCGACCTTCTTGCGTAGCCTCAACCTGATGAATCGCGAGATTCGCGGCTGCCGCGTGGAGGGCGAGATCAATTACCGCGGGCGCAACGTGAATACCAAGACCGAGAACACCTACGAGCTGCGTCGCTCCATTGGCATGGTGTTCCAGCAGCCCAACCCGTTCCGCAAGTCCATTCGCGACAACATCACGTTTGCGCCTAAGCGCCACGGCATCACCGACCGTGACGAGCTCGACCGCATGGTCGAGGAGAGTCTGCGCGGCGCGGCGCTGTGGGACGAGGTCAAGGACAAGCTCGACAAGAGTGCCTACGCGCTTTCGGGCGGCCAGCAGCAGCGTTTGTGTATCGCGCGCACGCTGGCGCTCAACCCCGACGTGATCCTGTTTGACGAGCCCTGCTCGGCGCTCGACCCCATCTCGACGCTGGCGATCGAGGACCTTATGTCGTCAATCGTTGCCGACCGTGCCATCGTCATCGTGACGCACAACATGGAGCAGGCGTCGCGTGTGTCCAACCGCACGGCGTTCTTCTACATGGGCGATATGGTCGAGTACGACGAGACCGACGAGATTTTCCAACGGCCCAAGGATAAGCGGCTGAATGATTACCTCACCGGCATGTTCTCCTAGTCCGGGACATGCTTGAGGCCCGCGGCGGCCACGGTCGCCACGGGACTGATTGGAGAGGCGGGTCATCTCTTGCGGGAGATGCCCCGCCTTTTTTGTGTCGCTGCCAGACCGACCACCACAAAGGGGACAGGCACCTTCGTGGTGGTTTGGGGTGGGGCTCGCTGCTATCATGGACAACGTTGAATTTCTACGAAGGAGCAGGGCACATGGCGATTCTTTTGGGATGCGATTCCGTCAGCCTAGAGTTTCCCACCAAGCATATTTTCGATAGCGTGACGCTCGGCGTGGGCGAGGGCGACCGTATTGGCATCGTCGGCAAAAACGGCGACGGCAAGTCGACGCTGCTGAGCGTGCTCGCCGGCACGCTGGAGCCCGACGACGGCCGCGTGACTCATCGCCGCGGCACCACGATCGGCCTGCTCGGCCAAAAGGACCAGCTTGTCGACACCGATACCGTGCATCATGCCGTTGTGGGCGACACGCCCGAGTATGAGTGGGCGTCGAGTCCGCGAACACGCCAGATCCTTGCCGGCCTCATTAGCGATGTGCCCTGGGAGGGAACGGTGGGCGAGCTTTCGGGTGGCCAGCGCCGTCGCGTGGACCTCGCGCGCCTGCTGATCGGCGACTACGACGTGCTCATGCTCGACGAGCCCACCAACCACCTGGACATGCGTACCATCAACTGGCTCGCGCGTCACTTAAAGGCCCGCTGGCAGCGCGGCCAGGGCGCCATGCTCGTGGTCACGCACGACCGCTGGTTCTTGGACGAGGTCTGCACCAGCATGTGGGAGGTCCACGACGGCCAGGTCGATCCCTTCGAGGGCGGCTACTCGGCATACATCCTGCAGCGCGTGGAGCGCGACCGCATGGCCGCCGTCACCGAGGAGCGTCGTCGCAACATGGCACGCAAGGAGCTCGCGTGGCTGAGCCGCGGCGCCCAAGCCCGCTCCACCAAGCCCAAGTTTCGCGTGGATGCCGCTCGCGAGCTGATCGCCGACGTGCCGCCCGTGCGTGACGAGCTGGAGCTCAAGCGCCTGGCCGTGAGCCGCCTGGGCAAGCAGGTCATCGACGTGATCGACGTGGATGCCGGCTATGCGGATACCGATGGCGCGCCCAAGCAGGTGCTCTCCGACGTGACATGGCTTATCGGCGCGGGCGACCGCTATGGTCTTTTGGGCGAGAACGGCGCCGGTAAGTCCACACTGCTCGACGTGATTCAGGGCAAGATCGCGCCCCTGCGCGGCCGCGTGAAGATCGGCCAGACGGTGCGTTTTGGCGTGCTGTCGCAGCAGCTCGAGGAGCTCGAGCCTTACATGGGCGACACGATCCGCGAGGTGCTCAGCAACTATAAGAAGTACTACGTCATCGACGGCAAGGAGACCTCGCCCGAGAAGCTTTGCGAGCGTCTGGGCTTTACGACGCAACAGCTCTGGAGTCGTATCGGCGACCTTTCGGGCGGCCAGCGCCGTCGCCTGTCGCTGCTGCTGACGATCCTGGACGAGCCCAACGTGCTTATCCTGGACGAGCCGGGCAACGATCTGGATACCGACATGCTCGCGATTGTCGAGGACCTGCTCGACGGCTGGCCCGGCACGCTGATTCTGGTGACGCACGACCGCTTTTTGATGGAGCGCGTGACCGACCA
>CABUHP010000144.1 GCA_902491415.1 uncultured Collinsella sp. | reverse complement strand
CCCTCTCCCGAGCATGTTCTCGGCAAGCTTGTGCCGTCTTATATCCTGACGGTCATCTACCAGGCCCTGATCGATTCGGCGGCTGCCGAGCAGGGTGCACGCCGCAAGGCCATGCACTCCGCGACGGAAAACGCCACCGCGATCATCTCGACCCTTACCCGCACGTATAGTCGCGTGCGCCAGGCTTCGATCACGACCGAGATTAACGAGATCGTCGGCGGAGCCTCAGCATTGGAGGAACAGTAATGGCTAATAACACCGTAAAGCTTGCGGTCGAGGAAGCCACCAAGAAGACGACTGCCGGTGATGGTCGCATCGTGCGAATCATCGGCCCTGTCGTCGACGTCAAGTTTGACGGCGCGGTGCCCCCGATCTACAACGCGCTCACGGTCGAGGCCGAGACCCCGATCGGTCATCTGAGCACGATCCTCGAGGTCGAGAGCCAGCTTCCGGGCGGCGTCGTCCGCACGGTCGCCATGTCCTCGACCGACGGCCTGCAGCGCGGCCTCATCGCCACCGATACCGGTGAGCCCATGAAGATGCCCGTTGGCCCCAAGACGCTCGGCCGCATTTGGAACGTCATGGGCAAGCCCGTCGACGGCAAGCCCATGCCCGAGGTGGAGGAGTTCTATCCCATCCACCATGCAGCGCCCCGCTTTGACGAGCTCACCACCAAGACCGAGATCTTCGAGACCGGCATCAAGGCCGTCGACCTGCTCGAGCCCTACATCCGTGGCGGCAAGACGGGCCTGTTCGGCGGCGCCGGCGTCGGCAAGACCGTTCTGATTCAGGAGCTTATCAACAACCTCGCCCAGGAGCACGGCGGCACCTCGGTGTTCACCGGCGTCGGCGAGCGTACCCGCGAGGGCACCGACCTGTTCCTCGAGATGAGCGAGTCTGGCGTTATCGACAAGACCTGCTTGGTCTATGGTCAGATGAACGAGCCGCCCGGAGCGCGTCTGCGCATCGGTCTGGCCGGCCTTACCACCGCTGAGTACTTCCGCGATCGCGGCCAGGACGTTCTGCTGTTCATCGACAACATCTTCCGTTTCTCCCAGGCCGGTTCCGAGGTTTCCGCACTGCTGGGCCGTATGCCCTCTGCCGTTGGTTACCAGCCCACGCTGGCTACCGAGATGGGCGACCTCCAGGAGCGCATTACCTCGACCAAGACGGGCTCCATTACCTCCGTCCAGGCTGTCTACGTCCCCGCAGACGACCTGACCGACCCGGCGCCTGCCACGACGTTTACGCACCTCGACGCCACCACGGTTCTTTCGCGTAGCATTTCGTCGCTTGGCCTGTTCCCGGCTATCGACCCGCTCGCGTCTTCCTCCGACGCTCTCGACCCCTCGATCGTCGGCGAGGAGCACTACCGTGTCGCCGTCAAGGTCCAGGAGCTCCTGCAGGAGTACTCCGACCTTCAGGACATCATCGCCATTCTGGGTATGGACGAGCTGTCCGAGGAGCAGCGCCTTACGGTCAACCGTGCTCGTAAGATTCAGCAGTTCCTCTCGCAGTCCTTCCACGTCGCCGAGAAGTTCACCGGTAACCCCGGTGTCTACGTCCGCGTCGAGGATACCGTCCGCTCTTTCGCCGAGATTGTCGACGGCAAGGCCGATGACCTGCCCGAGCAGGCTTTCCGCTATGCTTCCACGATTGAGGACGTGCGCGAGCGCGCCCGCAAGATGGGGGAGAAGTAGGTTATGCGTATCCGCATCGTGTGCCCCGTGAGCTGCGCCTATGAGGGCGACGCTGCGTTTGTGTCGATTCCGTCCACGGATGGCGAGTTTGGCGTTCTGCCTGCTCACTCCAGCGAGATCTGCACGATCGACCGCGGTTACGTTCGCGTTTCCGATAAGGCCATGGGCACTGTCGACCACACGTTTGCCGTGGCCGGCGGCTATGCCCAGGTTGCGGACGATGTCGTGACCGTTCTCGCCGAGCGCGCTTGCGATTTGGCGACCGTCGATGCCGACAAGCTTAAAGCTGATATTCAAGGTTTTGAAGAGAAGCTGGGTAATTTGTCGGAGGATGATGCACGCCGCGCCTACCTCTATAATGAAATCGCATGGTGTAAGCTCAAGCTTGCCCAATAGTCAAACGATTTAGCGTTCGACCATTTGCGAACACATCATGCCCGGGATGGCCCAGCCACCCCGGGCATGCTTTTTGAAAGGGTAGACCTTGGATATTATCCGCGTTGAGGGTGGCCACGCCATCGGAGGCTCCGTGCCCGTCTCGGGCGCCAAGAACTCCGCGCTCAAACTCATGGCGGCAACGCTTCTGGCGCCGGGCAAGACGACGCTGCAGAACGTGCCCGATATTTCCGATGTTCACGTGATGGGCAAGGTGCTCAAGGGCATGGGCGCTACGATCGATGTTCTCGACGAGCACACGCTCGAGATTGATACCTCTCAGGTCGATTCTTGGGAGGCCCCCTACGAGCTCGTTGCCAAGATGCGTGCTTCCACAGCCGTGATGGGACCCCTGCTGGGCCGCTTCCATCGCGCCAAGATCGCCATGCCGGGCGGCTGCAACCTGGGTGCTCGCAAGATCGATATGCACATTCTTGGTCTCGAGGCCCTGGGCGTTGAGTTCGATACCGCCCACGGTTACATCAACGCTAATGCGCCCCAAGGTCTGCGCGGTACCACCGTCACGCTCGAGTTCGCCAGTGTCGGTGCGACCGAGAACCTTATTATGGCATCCGTGCGCGCGAAGGGTACCACGGTTATCGACAATGCCGCCCGCGAGCCCGAGATCGTCGATCTCGCCAACATGCTCAACGAGATGGGCGCCAAGATTGTCGGCGCCGGTACGCCCGTCGTGACTATCGAAGGTGTGGAAGAGCTCCATCCCGTTACCCATCGCGTGGTGGGCGACCGCATCGAGGCCGGTACCTTTATCGTTGCCGGTGCGCTGATGGCCGACGATCGCGGTGTCGATGTCACGGGCTTTTGCCCCATTCACTTGGGCATGGTGCTCAAGAAGATGGAGCTTATGGGCATCGATTGCGAGCGTACCGACGACGGCGTCCATGTAAACCGTGCCGAGCGTATCAAGCCGGTCGACATCCAGACGCTTCCGTTCCCTGGCTTCCCGACGGACATGCAGGCGCAGATTATGGTACTCTCCGCCCTTGCCGACGGCAGTTCCGTTATTACCGAGAACATCTTCGAGAATCGCTTTATGTTTGCCTCTGAGCTGGTGCGCATGGGTGCCGACATTCGTATCGAGAGCCATCATGCCATGATTCATGGCGTCAAGGGCTTCTCGGGTGCGCAGGTTACCTCGCCCGATCTGCGTGGCGGAGCGGCCCTCGTCGTAGCGGGCTTGATCGCCGACGGGACGACCGAGGTTTCGGCCATCCATCACATCAAGCGCGGCTACGAGCAGTTTGTCGAAAAGCTGCAGGCGCTCGGCGCGCATGTCGAGCATGCTACCGTCCCCGATCCCGTCATCTACTAATACAGGTTGCCTATGTTTAATAAAAAGCCCCTCGCGGATACCACCGCCCGAAGACCCTCAACTGGTGCGCAGGCCAAGATCTACAGTCGCGATAACGTGGCTCGCTATTCCGAGCGCGCTCGTCAACGTCGTCGTAGCCACACGATTCGTCACGTCGCGCTCATTGTCGTGCTTGGCGTGCTGCTGAGTGCCACTACCGCTGCCGGCCTGTGGTTTGCCACCATTATGGGCAAGCTCGGCGATTCTAATGTCATTACCGACAATCTGCGTCGGGTTCTGGTTGACACCGATGAGGCAAAGGATCCGTTCTACGTGCTGCTTCTTGGCACCGACGGCCGTCCGGGCGAGGATACGTATCGTGCCGACTCGATTATCCTGACACGCATCGACCCCACGCAAAAGCAGGCGACGCTCATTTCCGTTCCGCGCGACACCAAGGTCGAGTACAAGGGCGAGACCATGAAGATCAACGCCTGCCATACCGTTGGCGGCGCCGAGGCCATGGTCGAGGCGGTCAACGAGCTGTGCGGTGTTCAGATTTCCCACTATGCCGAGGTCAGCTTCGACGGTATGCAGGCGCTGATTGATTCGGTTGGCGGTATCGACATTAACGCAACCGATGATGTTGACGACCCCGAGCACCTGGATATTAAGATTACCGCTGGTCAGCAGCATATGGACGGCGCCACCGCCCTTACCTATGCTCGCTGCCGCTACACCTATGCCGACGGTGATTACACGCGCATGCGCCACCAGCGTCAGGTACTTGGCGCCCTTGCCAACCAGATTCTCAATAACTTCGATGCCACGAAGATCTTTGGCCTGGTTAATTCGCTGTCCGATATGCTCGTAACCGATATGAGCGTTCAGGATATCGTGGCTACGGTCAACGCCATGCGCGGTATGGATGTCGACGGTATCTACTCGGCCAATCTGCCCTCGTACGCCGATGACAGCACCATGATCGACGGTGTGAGCTACGTCTTTGTCTACGAGGACGAGCTCAAGGAAATGATGGAGCGCGTCGATGCCGGCAAGGATCCCAAGGGTCCCAACACCATGGGTCTTTCCGACGGTTCCAGCTCTACGATCGGCGACCTGAACAACAACACGTCTGACGACTACGCAAACGGTACCGCAATCTCATCGGTCAGCTCTGACGATTCCGATGACTCAAGCGATTCGAGCGATTCGGACTACTACGAAGAGCCCACCGGCGACGGCAACGGCTACGAAGCCAATTATTAGGGTTACGCGGGCTTACCAGCCCGCGTAACCAGTTGACGCTGCAAACCCGCCAGAGTGGCAATCTGCCTTTCAACTTCGGCGGCATGATCAAAAGATCAATGCCGCCTCGTTTCAAGGCACCTTGCTCGCTCTGGCGGGTTTTCGCTGTCGTTGCCAAAACATCGGCGTAACACTTGGCACATGGGTAGTCATTGGGGACGTTCTTGTTTGACTAGTCGTTTAAGAACGTCCATTACAGTCGAAATTGTCAGCCCGGGCCCGTCTCGGGCTACGATT
>CABUHP010000143.1 GCA_902491415.1 uncultured Collinsella sp. | reverse complement strand
CCGTTAGCCGATGATGCGAGGGCGCTCGGCGTTTTCGACTGGTTTATGCACGCAAAGTCTGGGAATATACAAGTCGCATGTCTTACTGTCTAACCAGTTGCGCCAAGGAGGCACCATGGACTACAAGATTACCGGCTACGAGCCCGCCCAGCTGTTCCATTTCTTTGAGGAGGTCAGTGCGATCCCCCGTGGGTCTGGCAACGAGAAGGGCATCAGCGATTTCCTGGTTGCGTTTGCCAAGGAGCGCGGTCTCGATGTGTACCAGGACGAGGTCTACAACGTCATCATTCGCAAGCCCGCATCTGCCGGCGCCGAGAATGCCCCGACCGTGATGCTGCAGGGCCACATCGACATGGTGTGCGACAAGCTGGGCTCCGTCGAGCACGACTTTACGACTGATGGTATCGACCTGGTCGTCAAGGACGGCGTCCTCACCGCTAACGGCACCACTCTGGGCGCCGACAACGGTATTGCCGTCGCTCTGATGCTCACTGTTCTCGATGACGATTCGATCGTTCACCCCGCCCTCGAGTGCGTATTCACCACCGACGAGGAGACCGGCCTGGTCGGCGCCGAGACGCTCGACAAGTCCCAGATTAGCGCCCGCACCATGATTAACCTTGACTCCGAGGAAGAGGGCGTTGCTACCGTCAGCTGCGCCGGCGGTGTCGTCGTTACCTACACCTGCCCGATCGCGCGCGAGCACAAGACCGGTAGCGCCCTCACGCTCGACATCTCCGGCCTGCTGGGCGGCCACTCCGGCAGCGATATTAACCTGGAGCGCGGCAACGGCAACCTCATCATGGCCCGCATCATCGACCGCCTGATGGTTGCCGGCGAGCCCGCCATCGTTAGCTTTAACGGCGGCACCAAGGACAACGCCATCAACCGTGAGTGCAAGGCCGAGCTGGTCTACGCCGACCACGCTGCAGCCGAGGCCGCGGCCCAGATCGCAAAGGGCATCATCGCCGACGTTACTGCCGAGCTCGAGGTCTTCGACCCCGGCTTTACCTGCACGGTTGAGATTGCCGACAACACTGAGGTCGAGGCCATGGACGAAAAGTCCGCACTTGCCCTTATTCGCGCTCTGCGTCTTGCCCCCAACGGTGTGATCCGCCGCAATGTCGCCACCGACGGCTCCGTCGAGGTTTCCTCCAACATCGGCGTGGTTGCCACCTCTGACGACCAAGTCAAGATCATGCTGTCCCCGCGCTCCTCGATCACCTCGCTGCAGAACGAGTTCAAGGACCGCCTGCAGACGCTGGCCGATGTCCTGGGATTCGACGCCAAGTTTGAGTTCGAGTATCCCGGCTGGAGCTATGCCGAGCATTCGCCGGTCCGCGACATCTTTGTCGAGAGCTATCGCGAGCTCTTTGGCTCCGAGCTACGAATCGAGTCCATTCACGCCGGCCTTGAGTGCGGCCTGTTTGCCGAGGCCCTGCACGGCCTGGACGCCATCGCCGTGGGCCCGACGCTCTCCGATGTCCACACCCCGGACGAGAGCATGGAGCTCGCTTCTGCCGAGCGCTTCTACGAGCTGCTCATCGACGTCCTCAAGCGCCTCGCTGCGTAAAGGTTGCGCTAGCAGCAGTCCGAGCCACGTGCTGGTGGATTGCAAATGACATTATGAGAGGGGGCACCCGAGCTTTTGCGACGGGTGCCTCCTCTCTTCTTTTGGGAAATGGGAGATTACGGACACCTAGCCCATATCCGCCTTGATGAGGTCGAGGGTGCGCTGGCAGTTTTCGCAGACGGGGCCGAGCATATGCTCGCGCAGGTCCGCCATGCCGGGCAGGTCGGCGTATTCGTCCATGACCTCTTCCATGCAAATGGGTACCTCGTAGGCGAGGTCCATCATGGTCGCAAAGCAAAACTTCTCGGATAGTCCGGCATCGGTGAACGCCGCCTCCAGCGCGGGGTCGCCCATACCGTGGTATCGGCGGATAGCGCCTGGACCGATGCGTCCCACACGATTTTCGCCGCCAACGCTCATGGCAAGGCGCGCTTTTCGCCGCATGCGTTCGTATGCCAGCCCCGATGCAACGTCATACATACGGGCCATCATAGCTGTGCTGCCGTTTCCAAGAAGCAGGGAATAGTTCTTCGCATGCGCGTCCGGTGCGCCGATGATGGCGTTAAAGAAAAGTATCTGCGTAAACAGATACAGGTTAAGTTGATGATGGCTCGTGTTGACGAGGAGTTCCTGAATGTCGCGTGCGGTCGGGCCACCGTCTGCCGTGTACTTTTGAGCGGGCATCACTCCAAGGGCCTGACAGAGGTCTTCTTGGTGTAGACGCATGATTGTTCCGTCTTTGGCTTTCACACGGTCATAGCGTTCAACAATGAGGGCGGGTTCGTCCTCAAATAAGCGATACTCAACGTTCGCCGTTGCGATACCCGCGCGCTGGGCGCTTTTCATGCAGACAAACTCATTAAGAGCTTCAAGTTTAAATCCGATAACGCCATTTTTGAAAATATGCGTCGTGGGCGAGGAACCTACGCATTCGCACCAGCGACCGTCTATGAGCGCGAGTGCGAACTTGCCCTGGTTGCCTCCAAGTGACCAACTTTCATCTAGGCCCATCCACGATGCCTCGCGGTCATCCCTGATCGACTTGAGGCGCAAGGCAATCTCGTGGTCGTCTATAGGGCGGTATTCGCCAGTGCGATGCAAGGCGGCGTCGATATCTTCTTCGGCGCAAAACTGCACTCCGCCCGGACAGTCGAGTCCGATATGGCTGAGCAGCGCAACGGGATTATTGGGCCTGGCGTCGAATTCGGCGGCAATCGCTTTTCGTTGGTCCTCGCTGTCGGGCAGAAGGCCAAACAAGTACGGATTCATGACCTGTTGGCCGTATGTGCGATTTGATACGGGAATGTTGGTCGATAGGGCTGGCCCGTCATAATCTTGATCGTAGGCAAAACTGACTAGACCGCTCTCATCTTGCATGAGCGTTCCTGCGGGTACGCCGCAAATAATAGTCCGAAGCGTTTTTCTGGCCATTGGCTATCTCCCTTCGGGCTTGGTTTGGGCAGATGCGCTTGCGGCAATCGAGACTCCGAGATTGGACATGGCGAAATCGGCGAAGGCCTTGTCGTAGAGCTCGGCCGTAAAGGGGGTATCTGGAAGAGCTGGAATGGCTGCGCCGCGTCGGTTGCGATGGTGAAGACGTTGAGTGTGATGGCACCTGGGGGTGCTACAAGGTTGCAAATCGGCATGCGGGGCGTCGGTTGGCTGCTCATGTTTCGTGTCGTCGATATTCCCTTGAGCAACTAGTGCCAGTCCGAGAGCACCGAAAACCGCCAGCAGCTTGTCGAGCCGAATACCCGTGGCATCTCCCAGCTCGAGCGATGCGAGCAGGCGCTCCGAAACACCGGCTTTTTTAGCGAGGGTTGCACGGGTGAGACCCTGAGCATCGCGTGCCTGGCGCACGTAGATGCCAGCTTGGCGCGGTGTGGTGATGGGAAGGGTATCCACGGCGATCTCCTAACGTGCAGACTTTTGCATATCAGTATGACATGCAAAAGTCTGCATGAAAAGGCCTCATGCAAAACTCTGCATGAGGCCTTGCCCGGACGTTTAGTTTTGAAGGGTGTTTTACAGCGCCAAAAACCCCAAGTGTTCCAGCAGAATCTTGAGGCCGATAAGGATAAGCACGACGCCACCCACGATGGTGGCGGGTTTTTCGTAGCGCGCGCCAAAGGTGTGGCCGATCGCCACGCCGGCGACGGAGAAGATAAACGTTGTGATGCCTATAAGCGATACAGCGGGCACGATGTCGACCGAGAGTGCCGCAAACGAGATGCCCACGGCTAGGGCGTCGATTGAGGTGGCAATGGCGAGGAGCAGGTACTCGACCAGGTCAATCTTTTCGGCATCCTTGCCGTCGCCTTCATCCTCGTCCTCGGTAAAGGCTTCCCACAGCATTTTGCCGCCGATGAAGGCGAGCAGGATAAAGGCGATCCAGTGGTCGATGGGGCCGATGATGCCCATAAACTGACTGCCAAGCGCCCATCCGATTACGGGCATGCCGGCCTGGAAGCCGCCAAAGAACAGGCCGAGCACCACGGCGACCTTAAGGTTGATCTTTTTCATGCCGAGACCCTTGCAGATGGAAACGGCAAAGGCGTCCATCGAAAGGCCAACGGCGAGCAACACGAGCTCTGCGAGTCCCATAGCCTGGCTCCCTCTCTGCGGGCGAGCCCGCGTGTACCTCTTGGGGGAATAACAAAAAAGACCCGTGGCGTACGCGCTGCGCGCACAACCACGAGTCTCGTTCATTAAGGCAAGCCAGACCGTTTCGGCCAGTATGTTGACTTGCCGCGCCACCGGAGGCGAACCCGGCCACGCGACTACTCCCTCATTCATGTGAACCCCGATGCTACCACATAAGCAGCCCATTTGGGTTGGGCTCTCAGCTGTGTTCGCTCATTCTGTAAGCATCGGATTTCGCAAGCGCCGCGGGGACAAACCGTGAGAAACTATTTAGCGTTTATGGAGCGTATACGATGGGAGCGATGCCTTGGATAAGAACGAGCTGCAAAAGCGTATGGAACAGGCCATCCGCCTGACGGCACCTGGTCAGCCGATCCGCACCGCCCTCGACATGATCATCGCCGGTCACCTGGGCGCCCTTATCTGCGTCGGCGACACCGAAAACGTGCTCGCTGCCGGTAACGACGGCTTCCCGCTCAACATTTCGTTCACCTCGAACCGTCTGTTCGAGCTCTCCAAGATGGACGGTGCCATCGTCATCGACGGCGACCTCACCCAGATCCTGCGCGCCAACTTCCACCTCAATCCCGATCCCTCGCTTGCCACGAGCGAGACGGGCATGCGTCACCGCACCGCCGCTCGCATGTCGGTGCTCACCGATGCCATCGTGATCTCGGTCTCGGCCCGTCGTGCCGTCGTTAACGTGTACGTTCACGGCAAGAGCTACGAGATCCAGCCCGTCACCACCATCATGAGCTCGGTCAACCAGCTCGTCGCCACG
>CABUHP010000142.1 GCA_902491415.1 uncultured Collinsella sp. | reverse complement strand
GCCGGCTTCGCAGAGTTCATCGATGCGTTTGAGCGCCTCGTCGGTGTGGCCCTCCTCAATTAAAGCGGCCAGGCCGCGTAGGAAGTGGCGCATATCGTGGCGCAGAATCGACAGCTCGCGCCCAGATTGACGCCAAGCCTCGAGCTCTTTGATGGCGGCGCTGTCGCGGGTTTCGAGCATCCAGCGCTCTCGCTCGGCGGTTTCCTTTTCTTCGTATTCGCGCAGGTAAACGGCAAGAAACATAAGATAGAAGGCACAGAGCGCAAATGCCAAAAACTCAACCGTTACCACCGAGCCCGAGTGGAACAGCGTGGTGTAGACGTTGGTGGCATAGTCAAAGACGTAATAGACGAGCGGCAGGATTAAAAGGATGCCCAGCTCGGTGGTACTTTTAATCGCCAAGCGTGGACCGATGTCGCCGGCCCAATGCAACAGGACGGCAAAGACGGCGAGTGTGGTCGCGATGCGCGCCAGATAGTACGCGATCTGCGAATCGGTTGCGGCAAAGGCGGCGATGCCCATCCAATTGCTGAACTGGCAGCTCAGATAAGCACTCGTAATGCCGAGCGCGGCAAGCAGCGGGCTCAGGCGGTAGCGCGCACACAGGTAGACGATAAGCGGCAGGTGCACGGCAAGTGGATAAACCTGTCGGGCAAATAGTTCGCCGCCAACGACATTGGCGATCGAAAAGGCAGCGCCGGTCACGATGCCGACCAACACCAGTTCAAGCGCATGACGCCGGTTGATCTCGACACCGCACAGCGCCGCCGAGGCAAAGACGCCAAAGAGCAGCGTCGTGGCGTGGTGGATTGCCCAAAGGACCATTTCGACCGAGGAGACCATCAGTGTCTCCCACCCTCAAAGCGCACCGCAAAGTAGGCGTCTTGGAATCCCTGCTTGCAACTGCGCGAAAGCGGGATGCACGCGCCCGAGCGCATGACGATGTCCGTGCGGTCAAAGTGATCGATATTGCGCAGGTTGACCTGGTAGCTGCGGTGGCATTTAAAGAAGACTGCGTTTTGCTCCAAGCGGTCCTCGACGCTGCGGAACGACTCGAGTGCCTCGATATCGCGTCCGTCGCGCAGGTGGAAGACCACGTGCTTGTTGCGCGCCTCGGCATATTCGATGTCGGACAGGCGCAGGGCGTGGTAGCCAAAGGAAGTTTTGATCACGAGCTCGTCGGTTGCCGCCGGGCGCATGCTCGAAAGCTCGTCGAGTAACTGCGCCAGGCGTTCGTAAGTCACGGGCTTGAGCAGATAGTCGAAGGCGCGGACCTCGTAGGATTCCAGCGCGAACTCGGGCGACGAGGTGAGGAACACCAGGCGCACGGCGGTGTCGGCCTGGCGCAGTTCGCGTGCGGTGTCCATGCCGTTGACGAGCGGCATGATCATGTCGAGCAGAATGATGTCGGCGCGCGATGCGGCATGGCGGGCCAGCAGGTCCTCGCCGCGTGTGACGAGCGCAACATCGACCGCCGTGCCCGTCTCGGTCGACCAACGGTCGATCATCCGGTGCAGTCTATCTAGAAAAGCGACATCATCGTCGCAGGCAATAATCTTGAGCATTCGGCCCCCTTAAGTAGTTCGATTTTGCCACATCGGGTACGCGCCGCTTGCGGGGGTGCGGACCGTTTGCGCCCCACGGCGTGCAACTCGCGCCAAGCGGTATTGCGGTGGCGAAAGATGCCTCCTGCGCCATCGAGAGCTCAGCTATCCTCAGCTTGCCAGTTCGAATATGGACCTGCCACATGATTGAATCTTTATTTCAACTTTACACCTAGGTTTACAGCTGTCTTGTCAGCTGTAAACCTAGGTGTCATACTAAAGCCCCAAGATTCGCCAAAAGAGAGGGGCCTTGATGGCACAGAGCGCGAACATGGATGCGTCGGAGCTTGCACGCGATATCGCGGCCGGCTTGGCATCGGCAACGACGGCAACGGAGCGTGCGGCACTGGTGCCCGCAGAGCTCGTCGAGGCCATTCAGCAACTAAAAACCCAACGTGACGCGGTGATCCTGGCGCACTATTACGTGGCGCCCGAGGTCCAAGCCGTTGCCGATTACGTCGGCGATAGCTTCTACCTGGCAAAGCTCGCCAAGAGCCTGCCGCAGCAGACCATCGTGTTGTGCGGCGTGGAGTTTATGGGCGAGAGCGCCAAGCTGCTCAATCCCACTAAGACCGTGCTGCTGCCCGAGCCGGGCGCGGACTGCCCCATGGCTCACATGGTCAAGCGCGAGACGGTCGACGCGGCGCGCGCCGAGTACGGCGACGACCTGGCCGTGGTGTGCTACGTCAACTCCACGGTCGAGATCAAGAGCTGGAGCGACGTGTGCGTCACCAGCTCCAACGCCGTCAAGATCGTGTCCGAGCTGCCGCAGCAGCATATCCTGTTCATTCCCGACCAAAACCTGGGCCGCTTCGTAGCCGAGCAGGTGCCGCAAAAGCACGTCATCCTCAACAACGGCTACTGCCCGCGCCATCACATCATCACCGTCGAGCAGATCGTCGACGCGACGGAGGCCCACCCCGACGCGCTCGTGCTGGCGCACCCCGAGTGCAAGGCCGACGTCCTGGCCGAGGCCGACTACATCGGCTCCACCGCCGGCATCATCAAGTATGCCGAGGAGTCCGGCGCGAGCGAATTCATCATCGTGACGGTCCGCGGCGTGCTCTACGAGCTCGAGCGCCGCTGCCAGGGCACCGGCAAGAAGTTCTACTTCCCCGCGGTGCAGCCCACCTGCGTCAACATGGATCTCATCACGCTCGAGAAGCTCGTGCGCTGCCTGGAGACGGGCGAGGGCGAGGTGCAGATCGGCGTGTCGGACGAGGCTGCCGACCAGGCCAAGCTCACGCTCGACCGTATGCTCGAGTACGCAGCACGCTAGAACAATGTTGCATGAGGGACGGTCCCTTATGTCACATTCAAGGGAGAGGATTCCTGTGGAAACCAAGCAATACCCCGATATGGAGTGCGACGTCGTCATTGCCGGCTGCGGCGTGGCGGGTCTGTACGCGGCCCTCAATCTGCCGACGAGCACGCGCGTGATCATGCTCTCCAAGGGCGCGGTCGATGAGTGCGATTCGATGCTCGCGCAGGGCGGCATTTGCGTGCTGCCCGAAGGCTCGGACTACGATGCCTTCTTTGAGGACACCATGCACGCCGGCCACTACGAGAACCGCCGCGAGAGCGTCGACATCATGATTCGCTCGAGCCGCTCGGTCATCAACGACCTGCTAGCGATGGGCGTGGATTTTGAGCGCAAGGCCGACGGCAGCCTCGACTTTACCCGCGAGGGTGCACACAGCCGTCCGCGCATTGCCTTCCATGCCGATATCACCGGCAAGGAGATCACGACTAAGCTGCTTCAGGCTGTCCGCAAGCTGGACAACGTGCAGATTTTGGAGCACGTGGCCATGACCGACATCCTGACGGGCGAGCGTGACGGCGACACGGTGTGCACCGGTATCGTCGCCGTTCCCGTGGACGAGGACAACTCGGTTCGTCCCGCCGACGAGCTGGTAAATGCCGCTGAGGGCGCGCATGCCGGCGAGCCGTTTAAGATCCATGCCCGCCACACGCTGTGGGCGACGGGTGGCATTGGCGGCGTGTACGACCACTCGACCAACTACCCGCAGCTCACGGGCGACGCCTGCTACATCGCTCAGGAGCATGGCATTAAGATGGAGCACCTGGACTACGTGCAGATCCATCCCACGGGTCTGTTCTCGCCGCAGCCGGGTCGCACGTTCCTGATCAGCGAGAGCTGCCGCGGCGAGGGCGCGATTTTGCTCAACGCCGCCGGCGAGCGTTTTACCGACGAGTTGCAGCCGCGCGACGTTGTCGCCGCCGCCATCCGCGAGCAGATGAAGCAGGATGACACCGAGCACGAGTGGCTGAGCTTTGCCCCCGTCGAGCGCGACGTGGTGACCGGGCACTTTGCCAATATCCGCGCGCGCTGCCTGGAGGACGGCCGCGACATCTTGGACGAGCCCATTCCCGTTACGCCCACGCAGCACTACTTTATGGGCGGCGTGTGGGTCGACAAGGACGGCCACACCTCGATGCCCGAGCTCTACGCCGCGGGCGAGACGGCCTGCAACGGCGTTCACGGCAAGAATCGCCTTGCATCAAACAGCCTGCTCGAGGCGCTGGTCTGGGGTCGTCGCGCCGCGTGGTACATGCGTACCGGCGAGTCGCTGGCCGTGGAGCAGGCGGGCGAGCCCGCGCTCGACGGGCGTCACCGCGCCTTGAGCGCCGACACCCTTGCAATCGATGATTTGGCCCGTGCCGCCGGCACGCAGGCCGTGGAGGAGTAGACCATGAATCCCATTACCATGAAACTCGTCGTCGATGATCTGATTCTGCAGGCTCTGCGCGAGGACATTACGTTTGAGGACGTGAGCACGGCGAGCGTGTGCCCCACGGCGCGTCCCGCTACCGTTGAGCTTATCGCCAAGGCCGATGGCATCATCGCCGGCTTGGATGTGTTCGCCCGCACCTTTGAGCTGCTGGATTCGCAGAGCTCGGTGCTGCTCGACGTTGCCGATGGCGACGAGGTGCACGCCGGCGACCATGTGGGTCAGGTGCGCGGCGATGCGCGCGTGTTGCTTTCGGGCGAGCGCGTGGCGCTCAACTACCTGCAGCGCATGAGCGGCATCGCTACCTACACGCACAGCATGGCCGCGGCGCTCGAGGGAACCAAGACCGTGCTCGTCGACACGCGCAAGACCACGCCGGGCATGCGCGTGTTTGAGAAGGCGGCGGTTGAGATTGGCGGCGGCAGCAACCACCGCTACAACCTGTCGACGGCCGTCATGCTCAAGGACAACCACATCGATGCCGCCGGTGGCGTGACGCGTGCGATCGAGATGGCGCGCGCCCATGCATCGTTTACCACGACGGTCGAGATCGAGTGCGAGAACCTGGACATGGTGCGCGAGGCCATGGAGGCCGGCGCCGACATCATCATGTTCGACAACATGACCCACGACGATATGGCTGCCGCGATTGAACTTATCGCCGGCCGTGCCAAGACC
>CABUHP010000141.1 GCA_902491415.1 uncultured Collinsella sp. | reverse complement strand
GTCAATCCTGGTCTAACAGAGCCTTTTTTAATCCCCGTCCCAGAAAAATCAATATGCATAGAAAGTCATAATTATCATTTCGTAAACATTTCGATGAAATTAACGCCATGGCGCATACTTGCGGTTAAAATACCGCAAGGCCTAACTACCAACCTTTAAGCCGGTCCGGAGAGACCGGGAAGGAGAATTATGGCGAATAACCATACTGCGGGCACTGCTGCCCGCACCTTCGCGCCCAGCGAGCTTTGCCAGCGCATGCTGGCCAAAACCAGCAAGGGCACCTGCGGTCCCTGCATCCTGTACCTTGAGGATGGGACCATTTTTTATGGCCGTGCATGCGGTGCCGAGGGTACCGCGACCGGCGAGGTCTGCTTCAACACCTCGCTTGAGGGCTACTTTGAGGTCATGACCGACCCGAGCTATGCCGGCCAAATCGTAACCATGACCTATCCGCAGATCGGTAACTACGGCATCGACGAGACCGACGTCCAGTCGGCCTTCCCCGGTGATACCGCCCGCCCCGCGAGCGCTCCGGCTATGCGCGGCATGATCGTCCGCGACATGTGCGTCACGCCTTCCAACTGGCGCTCGGCCGTCAGCGTGCCGGAGTACCTGCGTGCCCACGGCATCGTCGCTATCGAGGGCGTCGACACCCGCGCTCTTGTGCGCCACCTGCGCGACAACGGCTCCAAGATGGGCATTATCTCGACGGAAATCTTTGACGTCGTCGAGCTTGCCGAGCGTCTGGCCGCAGCGCCGACGCTGGTGGGCGAGAACCTGGTCAAGACCGTGAGCTGCCCTGAGCCCCACGAGTTTGCAGCTGCCGACCTGCCCGCTACGCATGACTTTGCGCTTGCCCCTGCCGCCCCCGCCCGCCACAACGTGGTCGCCTACGACTGCGGCGTCAAGCGCGGCATTCTGGAGGGCCTCGTCCGCGCCGGCTGCGACCTTACTGTCGTGCCGTGGGATACGCCCGCGAGTGAGGTGCTCGACATGAATCCCGACGGCGTCTTTTTATCCAACGGCCCCGGCGACCCCGATGCCGTGGTGGAGACCTATGAGCAGGTGCAGCAGCTGATCGGCAAGGTGCCGGTCTTTGGCATTTGCCTCGGTCACCAGATGATCAGCTTGGCGTGTGGCGCCCAAATGGAAAAGCTTAAATTCGGTCACCGTGGCGGTAACCAGCCGGTTATGAACCTGGTGAGCCGTCGCGTGGAGATCACCGCGCAAAACCACGGCTTTGGCCTGCTGTTCCCAAGTCTGGGCAAACTGATCCCGGAGCTTTCCGGCGGCGAGACCGAGCATGAGGCCGACGGCGACCTACGCGCCTGGGTGCGTCGCGGCATCGCGCCGGTCGTGATGAACGAGCGCTTCGGCCGCATTCGCCTGACGCACGTGAACCTCAACGACGGCACCGCCGAGGGCATCCAGCTGCTCGATGCCCCGTGCTTCTCGGTCCAGTACCACCCCGAGGCCTCGCCCGGCCCCACCGATGCCCACTATCTCTTTACCGCCTTTACGCGACTCATGGACGGCGAGGAGAACTACCTGGACATCGACACCGCGAAGGACCGCCTTGCCGGCTGGAATTTTGCCGACGATGGTTCCGCCGTTCTACCGAACGGCGGACCGGTCGACGCTGCGGCTGCATCTGGCACATCATCTTGCCGCTCTGCTTCGGTCGCGCGGGCATAAGCCCAGCGCGCCCTCGCATCACGGCAACCTGATGCACCAGCTGCACCCTCGCTGACTTTTCCAAAACATTGAGTCAGCCTCTCTAGGAGGTTTTAAACATGCCGAAACGTACTGACATCAAGCGCATCCTCGTCATTGGTTCGGGCCCCATCGTTATCGGTCAGGCCTGTGAGTTTGACTACTCCGGCGCCCAGGCCTGCAAGGTGCTCAAGGAGGATGGCTTTGAGGTCATCCTGGTCAACTCCAACCCGGCGACCATCATGACCGACCCGGGCTTGGCCGACCGCACCTATGTCGAGCCCATCACCGCCGAGTTTATCGAGCGCGTGATCAAGAAAGAGCGCCCGGACGCGCTGCTGCCCACGCTGGGCGGCCAGACCGGTCTGAACGCCGCCGTCGAGCTGGCGAAAGACGGCACGCTCGACAAGTACGGCGTCGAGATGATCGGCTGCGACCTTGCCGCCATCGAGCGCGGTGAGGATCGCAAGCTCTTTAACGAAGCCATGGCCGAGATCGGCCTGGAGGTCGCGCGCTCAGGCTATGCCTACAGCGTGGCAGACGCCGAGGCCATCGCCGAGCGCGTGGGCTATCCCTGCGTGCTGCGTCCGAGCTTTACCCTCGGCGGCGCCGGTGGTGGCATCGCGCACACCCACGAGGAGCTCGTCTCCATCGTGAGCCAGGGCCTGGAGCTCTCGCCCGCCCACGAGGTGCTGGTCGAGGAATCCATCGAGGGCTGGAAAGAGTACGAGATGGAGGTCATGCGTGACCACGCCGGTAACGGCATCATCGTGTGCTCCATCGAGAACCTCGACCCCATGGGTGTGCATACCGGCGACTCCATCACCGTGGCGCCGGCGCAGACCCTCTCCGACCTGGAGTATCAGCGCATGCGCGTGGCCTCGCTCGCCATTCTGGAGAAGATCGGCGTCGAGACCGGTGGCTCCAACGTGCAGTTTGCCGTGAACCCCAACACCGGTCGCTTGATCGTCATCGAGATGAACCCGCGCGTGAGCCGTTCGTCCGCGCTGGCCTCCAAGGCCACGGGTTTCCCTATCGCTAAGGCCGCCGCGCGCCTGGCTGTGGGCTACACGCTCGACGAGATCGTCAACGACATCACTAAGGCAACGCCCGCCTGCTTTGAGCCCACAATCGACTACTGTGTGGTCAAGGTGCCGCGCTTTGCCTTCGAGAAGTTCAAGGGTACCGACCCCACGCTCACCACGCGCATGAAGGCCGTGGGCGAGATTATGGCGATCGGCCGCACCTTTGAGGAGGCCTTTGGCAAGGCCATGCGCTCGCTGGAGGACGGTCACCAGGGCATCTGCGCCGGTGGCAAGGAGGGTGCTGACAAGCTGAGCGACGACGAGCTTGCTCAGGCCGTGGCAACCCCGACCGAGCATCGCATCTTCTTTGTGGTCGAGGCCCTGCGCCGTGGCTGGGACATCGCTCGCATCCATGCCATCTGCGGTATCGATCCGTGGTACCTCAACCGTATCAACGACATGGTGCAGGTCCAGGAGAGCATCCGCGGCCTGCGTGTGGAGGATATCGACGCCGACGCGATGCGCCTGCTCAAGCAGTACGGTACGAGCGACGCCGAGATCGCCGCGCTGACCGGCTCGGACGAGCGTTTTGTGCGCGCCTATCGCAAGGGTCTGGGCGTGGTTCCCAGCATGAAGACGGTCGATACCTGCGCTGCGGAGTTCTCGAGCGCCACGGAGTACCACTACAAGACGTACGAGAACATCTACCGCACGAGCCCGGATGCCAAGAAGTGCGTGGCTCCCGACGAGACCACGCCGGCGGACAAGCCCAAGGCGATGATCCTGGGCGCCGGCCCCAACCGCATTGGCCAGGGTATCGAGTTCGATTACTGCTGCGTGCACGCGAGCTACGCGCTGGCGGCCCGCGGCTTTGAGACCATCATGGTCAACTGCAACCCCGAGACCGTTTCGACCGACTACGACACCTCGGACCGCTTGTACTTTGAGCCGCTCACCTACGAGGACGTCATGGATGTCATCGATGTTGAGCGACCCGACGGCGTCGTGGTGACGCTCGGCGGCCAGACTCCGCTTAAGCTGGCGCGCATGCTCGAGGAAAGCGGCGTGAACATCATGGGCACCAAGCCCGATGCCATCGACTTTGCCGAGGACCGCGAGCGCTTTGCCGCCCTGCTCGACAAGCTGGGCATTATGTATCCGCCGGCGGGCCAGGCCACCTCGTTTGAGGAGGCCGAGGCCGTGGCCGCGCACATTGGCTACCCGCTGCTGGTGCGTCCGAGCTACGTGCTGGGCGGCCGCGGCATGATGATCGCCTACGATGCCGAGCATCTGCGCGATTACATGGCCGAGGCTGCGCGCATTAGCCCCGACTACCCGGTGTATCTGGATCGCTTCTTGGAGGGTGCGATCGAGTCCGATGTTGACGCCCTGTGCGATGGCGAAGAGGTCTACATCGGCGGCATTCTGGAGCATATCGAGGAGGCCGGTATTCACTCCGGCGACTCTGCGACCTGCATCCCGCCGTTCAGCTTTAGCGAGAGCCTGCAGGCGAAGCTTCGCGAGACCACACGCCGCATCGCGATGGCGCTGGGCGTACGCGGCCTGGTCAACGTGCAGTATGCTATCAAGGGCGAGACCGTTTACGTGATCGAGGCCAACCCGCGTGCCAGCCGCACCGTGCCGTTTATCTCCAAGGCCACCGGCGTGCCGCTGGCCAAGTGCGCGGCGCGTATCATGGCGGGCGATTCCATCGCAAGCCTGGGCCTGCCGAGCGACGAGCGTCAGCTGGACTGGTTCTGCATGAAGGAAGCCGTTATGCCCTGGGGCCGTTTCCCGGGCGCCGACGTTATCCTGGGGCCCGAGATGAAGTCGACGGGCGAGGTCATGGGTATCGCCAAGAGCTATCCCGAGGCATACGCCAAGACGCAACTGGCGATTGACTACAAGCTGCCCGACCCGAGCGCCGGCAAGGTGTTCATCAGCGTGTGCGACCGTGACAAGCGTCATATCCTTTCGGTCGCCCGTATCCTGCGCTACCTGGGCTTTGATATCTGCTCCACCGAGGGCACGGCGCGCGTGCTGCGTGGAGGCAACGTGACGTGCGAGGTCGTGGAAAAGATTAGCGGCCCGCACGACGGCGAGCGTCCCAACATTGGTGACCTCATCGCCGATGGCAAGATTGCGGTAATCATCAATACGCCGTACGGCCCGGGCTCGCGTGGCGATGGCTACCTGCTACGCACCGAGGCCGTCCGTCGTGGCGTGACCTGCGTGACGGCGATGTCTGCGGCCAACACGTACGTGAGTGCCATCGAGGCGGTGCGCGAGGACCAGCAGGGTCACGGCAGCG
>CABUHP010000140.1 GCA_902491415.1 uncultured Collinsella sp. | reverse complement strand
CGAGGTTGTGGGCTTTGATTTGCTACCGGCGGCGATCAAACACGAGCGCTACCGCCATCTGATCGTTGATGTCCGCGAGCCGGGCTCGTTTCCGGGCGACCTTGAGCCTCAGGTAATCGTGAACGTTGCCGGTACGCAGGATTCGGCCGACGACATCGCCGCCAACCTGTGTGGCACCATCAACGTGACCGAGCGCTATGCCTTTGTGGGGGAGGGGCTTGCTGCCAAGCCGGCGCCCGCTATCAAATCCGTGGTCAATGTGGGGTCGGCGAGTGGGCATACGGGATCGGAGTTTCCCGCCTATGCCGCCAGCAAGGGCGGCGTTATCGCCTACACCAAGAACCTTGCAAACCGTCTAGCGCCGCAGGCCATCGCCAACAGTGTGGACCCGGGTGGCGTTATCACGCCGCTCAACCGTTGCGTGATGGAAGACGAGCACCTGTGGAACCAGATTATGGAGCTCACGCCGCTTAAACGCTGGGCCACCGCCCAAGAGATCGCCGAGTGGATCTACTTTGTGGGTGTGACCAACCGGTTTATGACCGGGCAGAGTCTGCTAATCGATGGCGGCGAGGCCGGCCGCACGCAATTTATTTGGCCCGAATAGGAAACGCGCCCGACGGCATTCTGACTGCCTCCCATTTCTCATGTCCAAGAAATGGGAGGCAGTTCAGAATGCCGTCGGGCGCGTTTTTGATGTATCGATTTTTAGCCGAGGCAAGTCCAGTTGACGGGGGTCGAGCCGTGCTGTTCGAGTAGCCGATTGGCTGCCGAGAAGGGACGCGACCCCATAAAGGCGGGGAGTTCTGCCGTGGCACGATTGGCCGAAAGCGGCGAGGGGTGCGTGGAGGCCAGACAGAACTTGTCGGTTGCCTTGCCCGCGTCAGTTGCGACGAGCTTGCCCTCGACCACCTGCTGGGCAAAGCGGCCCCATGCCAAAAAGACAACCGGTTGAGGCAGCTGGCAGCAGCGTTCGATAACGTAGTCGGTGAGCGTGCTCCAGCCCAGCTTGGCGTGCGAGTTCGCGGCATGCTCGCGCACGGTGAGCGTAGTGTTGAGAAGCAGGACGCCCTGTTGTGCCCATGGCGTTAAATCTCCTGTGGCGGGAATGGGACAACCCAGATCGGCATTGAGTTCCTTGTAGATGTTGCGCAGGCTCGGCGGCAACTTGGTTTGCGTTGCGGGGACCGAGAACGACAGCCCCATGGCCTGGTTGGGTCCGTGATAGGGGTCTTGACCTAAGATGACAACCTTGACCTGGTCGGCCGGCGTGTAGGCGAGGGCATTGAGGATGTCGTCTTGTGCCGGGTAGATGGTCTGTTCGGCACGCAAGAGGGCGATGCGCTCGAGCAGCTGGTTCGTAGTGTCACGTACCGGCTGCGGCGCATCGCCCAACCAAGTTGCTATGTTGCGGTCGCGGGTCGCGGTGTCCATGGGGCTCCTTTATGGCAGATGCTCTGTTGGCATCTATTGTAAAGGCGCGCCGGTTGCCTTTATGCCACGGCTGTATGAAGAGCGGGGTCTACGAGACGTGCTCGGGCGCTCCTGCCATGCGAGCCTGTTCATGTGCGCGGAGGCGCGGAAGCTCGACGGTTGCCACCATGACGCCGGTTAGGATGAGGGCGGCGCCAAAGAAGGCGATGGGGCTCAGGACCTCGCCAACCAAGAAGAACGAAAAGACAGCGGAGCAGACCGGCTCAAGCGAGAAGGCGAAGCCGGTGGTCTCGGCGGGTACGTGGGGCTGCACGAGCGTCTGGGTGATAAAGCCGTAGGCAGAGCAGATGAGTGCGAGCGCGACGACGACCACGATCTCGCTGGGCGTACTGGGAAGTGTGAAACCGCCAAAGACGCATGCGGCGATGCCCGAGAACAAGCCGCCGAAGCCCAGCTGCCAAACGCCCAGAGCAAGCGGATCGACTTCTTCGACAAAGCGCTTGGCCACGATAATGTGGCTGGCATAGATAAAGGCCGAGAGCAGCATGATGATCGCGCCGGGATTCAGGCTGGTAAAGTCTGCGCCCGAGAGCAGCAACATACCGCAGGTGACGATGGCGGTGCCGACGAGCACTTTGCGCTCGGGGGCGCGACGCAGCAGGGCGGCGTTGGCAAACGGCACGATCACGACCGTCAGGCTCTGCAAAAAGCCGGCGGTGGAGGCGGAGGTGAGGCTGGAGCCCAGGCACATGCAGGTGAGCTCGGTTGCCATAATGGCGCCGATGATGGCGGCACGGACCATAAGGTCGCGGTTGATGCGCAACGCGTGCTTGTGGAAGAGCAGCAGGCAGACCACAAAGGCGATGATGCAGCGTAGCGCGACGATGCTCGTGGCGTTCATGCTGTCCATGCCGATCTTCATGAGGGGATACGAAAAGCCCCATGCGACGGGAACGGAAAATGAGAGCGCGATTGCTTTTTTGCGGTCCATGGGACTCCTTTTGTTACAGAACGGTTTCGCAAAAAGGATTCTGCTCCCAGATGTGGATGTAGTAAAGCGAATGTATCTTCAGTATGATTAAGAAATACTAATGTTGGCAGAAAAAGCCCTGGCAAAACGTTTTACGGCTGCATTGATGTGGAGGTGCGATGGCATCGCGGTATCAGATTGTTTGTATGGTGGTCGATCGCGGCAGTCTTAAGGGCGCGGCGGACGAGCTGGGCTATACGCAAAGTGCGGTGAGCCAGGCCGTCAAGGCACTCGAGCGCGAGCTGGGTACCACGCTTATCGAGCGCGGTAAGCAGGGCGTTTCGCTTACGCGCGACGGTAAACAATATCTGCCGTATCTGCGCCAGATTGTGACTGCCGAGGCTGAGCTCGAGGGCAAGCGCCAGGAGTTGCTGGGGCTTTCGTCGACCGATATTCGCATCGCGACGTTTACCAACGTGAGTCGAACCGTGTTACCGCGTGTGATCCGCGACTTTGGGGCGCTGCACCCGGGCGTGCACTTTACTCTCAAGCAGGGCGACTACACGCGCAACGCCCAATGGGTGCACGATGGCGTGGTCGATTTTTGCTTTACGGCACGCGGGTTTACCGCTGGCCTCGAGAGGCGCGTGGTCTATCACGACGAGTTGGTGGCATTGTTGCCGGCCGCGCATCCGCTGACGGCAAAGGAAAAGGTGACACTCGCCGACCTGGCGTCCGAGCCGTTTGTACTGCTGGATGAGGGCGAACAGAGCCTGGTGCTCGATGCATTTGCGGCGCATGGGCTGTCGCCGCACGTGACGAGCGAGGTGACCGACGACTACACCATCATGGCGATGGTGGAGGAGGGCCTAGGCGTGAGCATGCTCTACCGTCGTACTGTGGAGGGCATGCGTGCCGATATTCGCGTACGTCCCATCGTGCACGCCCCCTCGCGCGACGTAGTGGCGGCCTGGCGCAGCTGGGACACCATGCCCATCGCCACGAGGCGCTTTATCGACTATATGAGCTCGCATATTGTCAATTAATGACTGGCGCGGCGTTGAGTGCGGTGTTTAGCGGGCTGTCGCTTTGGCTTGGGTGACACGATAGGTGCGTGCCGGGTGGCAGAGTAGCACCGCCACGACCATAAAGAACGCCGTGGTGCCCAGGCTGATGGGGTAGACCATCATGATGTTCGCAAAGGTGCGGAAGTGCGGGAACACGCAGAACACCCAATAGAAGCGGATGCCGCAGACGCAGATCATGGTGATGAGGGCGGGCGTGAGCGAGATACCAAAGCCGCGCAGGTAGCCGGACATGTTTTCGTAGAACATGCTAAAGGCGTACGCCGGGAAGATCGAACACACGCGGATATAGCCGATCGAGACGATGTTGGGATCGCTGTTGAACAGCGACAAGATCTCGCGCCCCAGGCCGACAATAACGATAATTGTGGTGAGCGCGACGATACCGCCTTCGACCAGGCAGACCTTGAGCGTTTTGGTGCAGCGGTCGATCTGGCGGGCACCGTGGTTTTGTCCCACAAAGGTGGTGCAAGCCTGGCTAAAGCTGTTGAGCAGGTTGTAGCATACGTACTCCAAGCTCATGGCGGCGCTCGATGCCGCCATGACCTCGGTGCCCAGGCTGTTGATGGCGGACTGGATGATGATGTTGGCGACGGCAAAGACGGCGCTTTGGATGCCGGCGGGCAGGCCGATCTTGACGATGCGCTTGAGGGCGACGGGGTCGATAGCCAAGTCACGCGGGGTGACGCGGACGACAGAGTCGGTCTTGAGCAGGCGGATAAAGAGCGTAGCGGCGCTGACGGTGTAGGCGATGGCGGTGGCGATGGCGACGCCTGCGACGCCCCAGTGGAGTACGGGGACAAAGATGAGGTCCAGGCCAATGTTGAGGACGGTGGACACGGCAAGCGCCTGCAGCGGCATGCGGGTGATGCCGACGGAGCGGAAGATCGCGGCCTCAAAGTTGTAGAGCAAAATCGAGGGCATGCTCAGCAAAAAGACGCGTAGATAGAGTGAGGCGAGCGGCATGGTCTCGGCGGGAACGTTGAGCGCGGCGAGCATGGGCTCGGCAAAGATCTCGCCCAGAGCGATGACGACAAAGCCCACGAGTGCCATTAAAATCGAGGTATGGACGGCGCGTTTGACCATGTTCTGATCGTTGCGGCCGATAGCGTTGGCGATGACCACGTTGGAGCCAAGCGACATGCCAATAAACAGGTTGAGCATAAGACTGGTAAGCGGAACATTGGAGCCGACCGCCGCCATGGCGAGGGTTCCCTGGTCGCCCGAGAAGTTACCGATAATGACCGTGGCGATGAGGTTCGACAGCTGCTCCAAGATGCTCGTGGCGGCCACGGGGAGGGCGAACAGGGGAATATTGCGCCACAGCGAGCCGGTGGTCATGTCAATGTGCTTAGATACGGTGTCAGCCATACGCTCTCAATCTCTAACATGCTCTTTCGTGCTTATTTGCGCAGATGATGATACTCCTAATGCAACCAGTCGGCACTTGGGGACGTTCCTTTTCTGTCGGCAGCTGGGGACACTCCTTATCTCTTCTAACTAGTCATTCAAGAACGTCCATTACAGTCGAAATTGTCAGCCCGGGCCCGTCTCGGGCTACGATT
>CABUHP010000139.1 GCA_902491415.1 uncultured Collinsella sp. | reverse complement strand
GTTTTGCCCTTGAGTAGCTCGGACGCCCTATCGATCAGGCTTGTATCCGTGGTATAGCGCATGGCCCCAAGCTGAATACTCGGATAATTGCTAATACCCAGCACAGCCGGCTGCTCATCAAAATCAACGGTAATGGTCTCGGGCTTGTCGTCGCCGGTCAGAAGTTCGACAGATTGAGCCACAGGCTTGACCAACGGCTCCGTCACCGCAGCAGGTAGAAATGCCATACCGACAGCGCCCGCGCCAACCACAGCGATCGCAAGCGCCAAGACAATCAATCCAATACGGGCAGAACGGCTCACGGCAAAACACCCCACAATGCAAACCTTCGCCACCTGCACTAATGATACCGCCAGCTAACACTATTACCAAAAGAAGCCGCGCGCTCCTCACCACCACAAAGGGGACACAGGCACCTTTGTGGTGGTTTTCGACGCTAACGGTCGACCATCTCGCGCCATGAGATTAAACTTGAATTGTTCTCTGAACATATCCATTTCTGCCTATCCTCAACAGATCTTTGTCTCGAGGAGCGCATATGAAGCCGTCTCATTCCACCGGTCGCAACGTCATCGCCATTCTCGCCATACCCATCGTGATGCTCTTCCTTATCGTCATCACGCCCTTTTCTTTTGGTATCGCCTCGCCCTTCGATCTTTGCGGGATGATCGACGCCGGCTCGCGTGCCACCTCGCTCTCCTTTGTCTGCCGTGGCGTGTTCTACGAATATGCAATTCCCACCGGAAGTTGGCAGTCCAAGTTACCGTTGCTCGGCAAGGTCGACGGATGCTCCCCCTATTTCTGCCTTGAACCTCAGGCGCTAAACTATCTGATCGACGACCAGCCACTCGACTCCATCACCCTCGCCTACGACTACGCACCAAACACCGATGAGCGCCACATGAACCAAGTCCTCGACAAGCTGCTTGGACAGTGCGGGCTCACCGCGGAAGCCGGTCGAACCATCTATAGCAACCGGAAATTAAAGCGAACAGAACTCCGCCGTGTCGGAAAAATCAAAGGGCGAAACGGGGCCGCCTACTGGGATGCCTGGGCAACACGCGACAAGGGCGAATTCGGACACAGCACCTATATGGTCACTGTCTACACCAAAGACGGAATTAAGGACAATGTTGACGATTTCGCGTCATCCAAACTCGGCATCCCCAAAACAACCAAGCCCGCCAGCCCAGATGAAATCCTGTAGAGACGCTCATTAACATACCGCTCAACAATCACAACAACATCGAGCTCGTTCCCCACCGCCACAAAGGTGCCTGTCCCCTTTGTGGTGGTTTTCGACTCCGGCGCTCATCTGTCTCGATCTGTAACATCTAGCGGCCGTTTTTGACCCCAGATGTTACAGATTGAGATGAAATGCTCAGCGGCGCCCGTTTATCTAAATCTGTAACAACTACTCGGCAAATAAGGGTCCACCTGTTACAGATCGAGATAAACAGAAGACACACGAATCGATAATCTAAATCTGCAACACCAAGCCCACTTTTAACGGCCCAGATGTTACAGATCGAGACAGACTGAAAACCACCGCAAAGGGGCACCTTTGTGGTGGTCGCGTTCTCTACTCTTTTGCCGAGCCCGTGCTTCCCGATTCGGCGGTCCAGGGCATCTCATCCTCGAATAGCCATGTACGAGCAGATCCACCATCGCGTGCAGTCTGCGGGTCGGGCAGGCAGGTCTGGTCGTACGCGTCCATCACGCAACGATCCAAAAAATCGATCACCTGCTGCTGGTCGCCTTCAAGAATGTAGGTCACGCCGCCATCTTGGATATAGACGCCGTCCCCACCTCCGGCTTTTGCGTATTCCGGATTGTAGTTAACGGTGCGCATCAGTTTGCCATCAGATGAATACAACTTCAGCGTTGTATAGTAGCCACCGTTCACAGAACCACGTCGGCGCTCATAGGCATCCCAACCGTCCCAGCGTTTGAACGAACGCCCGTTTAGCAAGTCCAGCGCCTGTCGGGACAACTTCTCGTCCTTGGTATAGCGAGACGAGCCAAGTTCAATCATGGGGTAGTTGCTTATGCTTAGAATGCCCGGCGTTTCCTCGATATCGAGCGTTATCTCATCGGGCTTTGTAACGTCCGAAATCATTTGCCCGGGCATCGATGCAACAAGGGACGCCATCTCAACCGTCTGCTCAACCCCACTCGGCCCATAGAAGATAAGCGAGCCAAATAGGACCACGCCCACAGCAGCGACGACGCAAGCCACCAACAGCAACAAAACAGAAGTGCAACGCTTCATCTTCAACTCCACAAACGAGAGTGTTTTGAGCTCACTTTAAAGCGCCAACTTCATACTGTCAATTCTAGATAGCATATGAACAAAGGCGCACTCCCCCATAGAGGAGAGTTGCAACCTCGATTTTAGCGCCCTCAAGACCCAACGAGCAGCACTTAACAAGTAGCCCCGGTTATACCTTTCTCTGACGCGACCCTCGCGAAGCGCGTGAGCGGCAGGGAAAGGTATAACCGGGGCGGACAAGTATGTGCGTTACTCGGCAGCGGCCTTGAACTTGTTGTAGTTGATCAGGCAGCCGGCCTTGACGATGGCGCGCTCCTCTGCCGTCATATCGGCAATATAGAGCTCAATCTGCTCGACCGCACCGTCGGCGCGCACCACGTAGGCAGCAATGTTCTTGAGGTCGCCATCGAGCGCGGCACGGATACCCGGCACAAAGACGTAGTCGCCCACCTCAAAGTTGGGCTCCACCTCCATCTGGAAGGGCACCATGCCCCAGTTCATCACGTTGGAGCGATAACGCTTGGTGGCGTACTCGTGGGCGATGTTGGCCAGGCCGCCGATCACGCGCTGGCAGCTCGCAGCCTGCTCGCGGGCAGAACCGTCGCCCGGCTTCTTGGCGTAGAGCATGGAGCCGTACTCGGTCGCCTTGGCATCGGCCGCGACACCCGCGCCGGCCAGCGCCTCGAACACGCCGGCAAGCTCGGCATCGAGCGCCGCCAGGTCGCCTGCGGACTCACCGGCGACGCGGCGCTTTTCCACCGCGTCGACCTCCTTGGAGCGGCCCACGTAGGCCGGATCGCGACGGCTCAGCGTAAACTCGGCCAGGCCCAGCGGGTTGGAGCGGAAGGAGCTCGTCTCGCCCGAGGGAATGAGCTCGTCGGTCGTGGTGACCGGGTCCATGATCTTGGAGCACACCTTGAGCAGAATATCGTCGCCGAGCGGCTCCATCGCGGGCCATGGCTTGATGTTGGGGCCTTCGACCAGCTCGTCGGCAGGCTCCGCCTTGCCAAAGCCCCAGTACACGCGCTTTTTGTACGGCGCATCGTCAAAGGTGTACTCGCAGGCCTCATCCCAAGTCTCCTCGGGCAGGTCGGTCGCCGGCGTCAGGACGCCGCCGTTGGCAGCCGTCGCCGCAATGGAGCGGGCGTCCATCAGGGCCACGGCACTCAGCTGGCCATTACCCGGCTTGGAACCCTCGCGGTTGGGGAAGTTGCGCGTAGTGTGGCGGATGGACAGGCCGTTGTTGGCAGGCGTGTCGCCGGCGCCAAAGCACGGACCGCAGAACGCCGTGCGAACGATCGCACCGGCCTCCATAAGGTCGTAGATGTAGCCGCGGCGTGTAAGCTCGAGTGTCACGGGCTGGCTCGTGGGATAGACCGACAGCGAGAACTCGCCGCAGCCGGTGTTGGCGCCCTTGAGCACGCGGGCAGCCTGGACCACGGAGTCGTAGTTGCCGCCCGAGCAGCCGGCGATAACGCCCTGCTGCACGTGCAGCTTGCCGTCGACGATCTTGTCGAGCAGGCTAAAGTGCGTCTTGCCCTCGCCGATCTTGGCAGCCTCGAGCTCCACCTCGTGCAGGATGTCCTCGAGGCTCTCGTTGAGCTCGTCGATCTCAAAGCCGTTGGAAGGATGGAACGGCAGCGCGATCATGGGCTTGATGCTCGACAGGTCGACCTCGACGCAGCCGTCGTAGTAGGCGACATCGGCGGGCTTGAGCTCGCGGTAGTCGTCGCCGCGGCCGTGCATGGTCAAAAACGCGCGCGTGTCCTCATCGGTGGCCCAGATGCTCGACAGGCAGGTGGTCTCGGTGGTCATAACGTCGACGCCGTTGCGGTAGTCGGTCGTCATGCTCGCGATGCCGGGGCCCACAAACTCCATAACCTTATTCTTAACGTAGCCCTTGGCAAAGACGGCACGGATGATGGCGAGCGCCACGTCGTGCGGGCCGACGCCGGGGCGCGGGGCGCCCGTGAGGTAGATGGCGACAACGCCGGGATAGGCGACATCGTAGGTGTCGCGCAGCAGCTGCTTGGCCAGCTCGCCGCCGCCCTCGCCCACGGCCATGGTGCCCAGGGCGCCGTAGCGGGTGTGCGAGTCGGAGCCCAGGATCATCTTGCCGCAACCGGCAAAGTTTTCGCGCATAAAGGAGTGGATGACGGCAATGTGCGGCGGGACGAAGATGCCGCCGTACTTCTTGGCAGCCGAGAGGCCAAAGACGTGGTCGTCCTCGTTGATGGTGCCGCCCACGGCGCACAACGAGTTATGGCAGTTGGTGAGCACGTAGGGCAGCGGGAACTGCTCCATGCCCGAGGCGCGCGCCGTCTGGATGATGCCGACAAAGGTGATGTCATGGCTCGCCATGGCATCGAAGCGAATCTTGAGCGCCTCGGGGTCGCCGGACGTATTGTGTGCCTGGAGGATCGAATACGCGATGGTTCCGCGCTTGGCATCCTCAGGCGTCCGCGTAATACCGCGCTCAGCAGCCTCGGCCACAGGCACAACCTCGCTACCGCCGCGCAGGTAGATGCCGTCCTCGTACAGCTTGACCATACTGTCTCCCACTCTGCCCAAAACGATTTGGGCGCATAGCATACATTCGTTCAATATCGTGCCATAGAACGGTTGCGAGTGGGTTACGAATCTGCGCGTTCACTTTATCTCAGTAAAGCACAGGACGAGCCCAGTGTAGGGCCGGCAGATTTGGTGCGAGAGTGTCCCTTTCGACTAGTCATTTAAGAACGTCCATTACAGTCGAAATTGTCAGCCCGGGCCCGTCTCGGGCTACGATT
>CABUHP010000138.1 GCA_902491415.1 uncultured Collinsella sp. | reverse complement strand
AGGATCTCATCCTCGCGCTCGGCAAACAACATATCGGCCAAAAAGCGCGTGACCGGCATAGAGAAAAAGCTCGTGAGCAAAAGTGAGGCCAGCAGTGTGCAGGTCACCATGCACACCAGCAGATCCTGGTTGGCACGGCCCACACCCCACAGACCGCACAGCACCAAGATACCCACCTGGAGCAGCACGCCCAACAGCATGGGACCCCTGCACACAATGCCGGCGTAAGCACGCATCGTGGCAAACAGGCCCTTGCGCCTAAACAGGCGCTTGAGCTCAAAACCAATTCCGGCCATCGGCTACTCCCCCTCTCTGGGCAGGTTAAACGCACACGCCGTCTCGTCGTACAGCGCGCGATAGTTGGCGAGCATCTGCTCGTGCAAAAAGTACGTGGCAACGCGACGCTGTCCGCGCTCCCCCATCTCAATGCGACGGGCGCGGCTCACGCACATGCGCTCCATGGCATCGGCCAGGCCCTTGCGATACATGGGCGGCGTCACAAAACCCGCCACGCCAAAGTCGTCGCCCGGGGCGCCTTCGAGCAGCTCACGGCAGCAGCCCACCTCGGTCGTCACGCAGGGACGACGCGCTGCAAGCGACTCCAGCACGCTAAGCGGCTGGCCCTCGGAGATGCTCGTCAAAATGGTAAAGTCGAGCTTTTCCATGTACTCGACCACGTTGACGCGACCGGTAAAGATCAGGTCGCGCACGCCCAGGGTATCGACCAGCGCGTGGCACTCGGCACCGTACTCTTCGTCGTCCACGACGCCCATGATGTGCAGGCGCACCTTGGGCAGGCGCTCGTGCAACTCAAAGAAGGCATAGATCATGGTCTTGACGTCCTTGATGGGCGCCAGGCGCACCACAGCGCCAATGTCCACCCAGCCGTCATCGGGCTTTAAGGGAATGTCCTTAAAGCGGTTGAACTGGATGCCGTTGGGGATGACCAGGCATTTGTCCGCATCGCAGCCCATATCGATCTGCGTCTTGCGGGCGTTATGGAACAAACTCGTCACGCGGAAGGCGCGGCGGTAGATCTCCTCCGAAAGCAGGTAGAAAAAGCGGATCCAGCGGTCCTTAAACGACGGCACCACCCAATCGGCGCGAATGATCTCTTCCTCGCGCTCGCGGGTATAGATGCCATGTTCGGTCAGCAGCACCGGCGCATGGCGAACGCTTGAGCCCAGGCAGGCGAGCAGGCCACCGTAGCCGGTCGAGATGGCGTGGTACACATCGGCCACCGGCACCTCGCTGCCCAACAGGTAGAGCACGGGAAGCAACATGGAGCGCATGGTGTGGAATGCGTCGGCAAAAGGCGTGTAGGGGTACTCGGCAAGGCACACGTCGCGGAAGATATCCATAAACGTGCGGCTCTGCAAAAACGAGAGCGGATGTACGCGACGGCGCTGGAAGATATCGAACAGCACGTCCCAGTCCGGATTGGAGAGCGACACCAGGCGGCGTAGCGCCTCGCGCTCGCGGTCGTTAAAACTGGCTTCGTGTTGCTCGCCCGAAAGCCGCAGGGCATCGTCCAGGAACACCTCGTGCACCTCGACCACGTTGCTGGGCAGCTCGTAGACAAATTTGCCGCGGTCGGCAGCATGCGCGCCAATCACCCACAGCACGAACTCGTGCTCGGGCATGGCCTGGATATAGCCATGCATCCAGGTAGATACGCCGCCGTGCACATAGGGGTAGCAACCCTCGAGTACCAAGCAGATTCTCATCTGTCGCCACCCTCCTTGCGCTCGATCGTCAGGGTCTTATCATTTGCCTTGAGCAGATACAGATTGCCCGTAAGGTGCGTTAGTTCGCCACCCATCACCGCACCCGGCTCGCCATTATTGGCGCGGAACATGAGCCACGCCTCGTCGTGGAAATTGCCCAGGCTGAGCGTCCAGGCATCCGCGCTGGTATCCACGCTCACCGTCACCGAAGAAAAGCGCTGGATGGCGCCCGAGCATTCCGAGCCGGTCTGGCGACGCAGGTCGGGCGCGGATTTGGTAAGCCACTCCAGGTAGTCGACCAGGCCGCCCTTGTAGATCTCCCAGCCCTCCTTGGCTCCGCGATCGGGGTCCAAAAGGTCGTCCGGGTGCATAAAGTGCGTGCTCACGTAGTGCATGTTGAGCTCGGACACGGCTGCCAGGCGCATATAGGAATCGTCGACCATGCCGCCCGAGACAATGCGCGGCTGCTCCACAATGCCATCGCTCGCCACGCCAAACTCCTGCACGTACGGCAGGTCGGTGCCATCCTCAAAATACGTACTGGCGATGGTCTTAATGCGCGGAACATCGGTACCGATAAGCTTGCGCGCACGGACCGAAAGGATATTTGACGGCGCCACGTAGACCGAGCCGTGCGCGTTGGGCAGCACCTCGTCCTGAAAGGCAATAAGCTCGTTAAGCGATGCGACGAGCGTCTCCTTGTTCTTCCACGTCTTGTAGTCGTACAGCGTGCCATAGTCGGTATCCCAGAGCGCCAGAGGCTGATGGTTGTAGCCGTGAAAGCCCAGCTCTCCGCCCATCTGCAGCAGCATGCCGCCAAAATAGCGGAACTGCGTGGTATCGGGTTGGCGCGCGGGCTCGGTCTGGTTGACCGCGTCCTCGTAGTTTTCGATCATCACGCCGGTATAGCGAATGCCGTATTTTTGCGCGAGCTTTTGCAGATCGGGCCACCAGACCTTGGTGTAAAAATCGGCAATGGAAAGGCCGTAGTCACGCTTGATATAAGTACCATCGCCCGAGGGCACGGGGCTAGGAAAGTCGTCCAAATAGAACACGGCGCTGTTGATGACCGGATAGGCCGTGGCATCACCCAGCAAGCTTATGGCCGAAGCATAGAACCCACGCATGACCTTGTCGTAGATGCCAATGTTGCACACCACGGTGTGACCACTGCCGCAATCGTTAGACCAAATGAGCGGCGTGCCCGCGTCACCGGTCCTTGCCCAGACGTGCGCCGTTTCGCGCAATGAAACCGAAAGCGAAGAATCGAAGGGGTCCGAGAGCTCGTAGCGCTCTCCCCCGCCCAGCATAAAGTCCTCGCTCGGCACAATGCTTTCGGCTTTTACATAGTCATATCCGGCAGATTCAATGCCAAGCTTGGGAGCAATCACTTGCAGATAGCCCGAGTTATCCGGAGGCATGGCGAGCATAAGCGAACCGCCGGCACTCACCCAACTCATAATGTCGCTCAGGTGCGTACCGAGCCCATCGAGCGACGGCATGAGCAAAATCACGCGATCGTAGGAGGTCAGCGAGGGAATGGCATCCGCGCCGTCCAGGGCAAGGTCCACGTCGCGGTGCGCGATCTTCATGTCGAGCAGGATCTGGTCGAACTGCTCTTTAACGTCCTCGACGCCGTCTTGGTCGGTATCGGCAATGACCAGGCACGTCGGCTTTTGACGAAACATCGCCGAGGAGGCCGGCACCGCATCGTTGGCGGCAAGCATCCCCAGCTTATGCTGACCCGCACTGTACTGCACGCCGGCACGCTCCACCAGCAGCACGGCGGCCATGGCAATAAAGACCGTCCACACCACGAGGAGTCCCATCCAACGAAAGCGGCCTGCACGGTCGCGGATATGGTGCACCACGCTCATCTGGCCTCCTCCCCGTCGCGCCAAAACGCCATCTTTTCGCGGTTGTCGGCGCTCAAATACACATGTTGCTTGTCAATCGCATCGATCACACGGTGAACCTCGTCACCGTCGCGGCGCATCACGGCCAGGCGCAGGCAAAGCATCCAAACCTCCTGCTCCTCGGGCACGTCGAGCACCAGCTGGTCGATCACGGCCTGCGCCTCGTCGATCTGTCCGACATCGGCCAGCGCCGTCGCATATCGAATGCGCAGCTCAAGGGCGTCCTCGCGCTCGCAGCGACGCGCAAGCAGGCGCGCGTACTGTTGGCGCTGAATCTGAGCCACGCGCCCCTCGGCCAAGCCCGAGCCCAAGTACTCACCAAGAAAATCGCAGTATTCGTTGAGGTTTTTCGCGCTCGGGTCCGTCTTAAAGGCATGCTCCAGCTGCTGCAGTTTAAGGTCGGACTCCTTGGAGATCTGCGCCACCGCCGTCGCGGCATAGTGCGCCACCTCAACGTCGTCGTTAAGCTTAGCCGCCTGCAGCTGCGCCAGGTACGCGTCGGGCTCCTCGGTGAGCATGGAGAGCATTAGTCGGCGCCGGTATGCCGGGTCGTTGACGATGAGCGCCTCCTCGAGCGGCACTACGCCTGCATCGGCGTCACGGTCGTGCACCAGGATACTGCGATGTAGGTCGTCGTTGAAGCGCAGCGACTCCAGCGCAGACTCTTTCAGCCCCTCGCCAAACACCGCGCTGCGGGCCGATAGCAGAACCACCAGCAACGGGCCCCACAGCGGCACCAGCACTATCACAGCCAACATGTGCCCGCGCACCGGCAGCAGGCCCAGCTTCATGAGCGTCCACAGCATCAGGCAAACCAGCGCATGAATCAGCAGCAAGACGGCAGCAACGACAAGCGAGATCAAGCGGCACCCCCCTCACCGTCACCGGTGTAAGAGATGTGTTGCAACAGCGCCACGATGTCCTCGCCATCGACGGGCTCCACCGCAATCTGCTTTGCGCTCAGGCGCTCGCGGATAATGGGCAGATCGCGCGCCTTTGCCTGGCGCATAAGCAGGTAGAGCACGTCGCCGTCGACCAAGCCCGCCGCGTCGCTCTCGCGGATTGCCGACCCGATTGCGCCCACCAGCTCGCCGACAGGCTCCATGCCCGGTACCACGCGCAGGAGCAAAAAACTCCCCATCTTGCTATCTGCGAGCGCCTGCTCCGCCGCGAGCTCTTGGCCAAAGGCAGCCTGCTTGAGCACGCAAGTGCCGTCAACGCAGCGTTTATCCTGCGCCACCGCCTCATAGTCAAAGGCACGGCCCAGCGCGCTTTCGACCAGCCCGCACAAGATGCGGAACAGGTTTTGATAATAGAGGGTCATTTGGTTTTCGGCCGCACGACGCACAAAGATCAACACGGCGGGTGCCCCGTCGCGCTCGATCGTGTATCCAAACATGGGAAGCCCCGGCGTCAGCTCGCGGTTCACCCACAGGTTCGAACGACCCCCGTCGCCCAAAAGAGGTGCAAGCTGCTCAAGCGTGAGC
>CABUHP010000137.1 GCA_902491415.1 uncultured Collinsella sp. | reverse complement strand
CCTGCTCGCACGGAGAGCACATTAAGTGCTCTCCGGCTCGTGCGGAACTCGCGATGAACCTTACGTTCCGCGTCGCCGGGCAGACGCCTCGGTGTTGAAACGCGGCTTGTCATGGGGACATCTGCTGAACATATATAAGTTGAAGGCCACGTCATGTGGCCTTTTTGCATCCGGAAACCGTGTCCGCAGTCCCATGTCCGGAATGGGATGCAGTTTCCGCTTACGGCCCCGTTGGGAAACTCCATCCCACTCCGATCGCAAATTCCGGGTCGCATTTTCCGCCAGAGCCCTCAACTGGAAACTGCATCCCACTCCAAAGGCAAATTCCTGGACGCACTTTCCGAAACCCCATCCATTCGGAAAGTGCGTCCCACTCTGCATACATCCAGCGAACGCATGCGAGTGTGTCGTCCAGGACGGTCTCGTCATCGGGGTGATGGAAAATGTCACCCCAAACGCTTGCCACGGTTGCGCCTATGAGTGTCAAGAAAAAAGCCTCGAGAATTTCGAGGCTTTCACATTTGTATTGTTTTGCACGAAGGATCGCGGACGGCGAAGCTACTCTCCCAGTACGGCCTTCTTGGCGGCTGCAGCCATGTTATCCAGATCCTCCTTGGTGGGGTGATCCTTTGCGGCAACCCAGTTGTCGAGTAGCATCTTAAATCGGGCGTTTTCGGGATCTTGCTCGAGCATGGCCTCGTAGCGCTGCTTGACCGCGGGGCCCATCTTGCCCTGGCACATCGCCCAGCCTACAAGCTCGGCATCATTGGCCAAATTGGAGGTCACGCGATCGATAATCTGCTGATAATAGCTCTGGTCGGCGCCAAAACCGCAGGTACCAAAGAGGAAAACGCGCTTGCCGTGCAGAGCGGAGAGCAGCGCGGCAACCGAAGGCGTGCACGCGCCCTTGTCGCACCAAAAACCGACGAGCACCGTGTCGGCCGCGCAGGCGCCCTGCGCCTCGAGCGCAACCTGATCTGCATCCGCATCGTCGCTCAACGCCGCGGCATGGACAAACTCAACGCCCGCAGCCTGCAGAGCGCGCTTGATCGCGCCCGAAACCATCCTGGTATTACCGCTCTTGCTGTTAACCACCAAAGAGCACGTCATAGTCACGTTGCCTCGTTTCCCCAAAACTAAAGCCACTAATGCAATTTATTAGATGAATATCTTAGTACTAACAACGCAGATGTAAACCATCTGCCGCTAATCGGTAGCCCCTACTGGGCAAACTGGCTGCGATAGAGTTCGGCGTAGAAGCCGCCTGCCGCTAGCAGCTCGTCGTGCGTGCCGCGCTCGATAATCTGCCCGTCGCGCATCACCAGAATGCAGTCGGCGTTGCGGACGGTGCTCAGGCGGTGCGCCACGACAAAGCTTGTGCGACCGGCCATGAGCTCGTCGAATGCCGCCTGCACCTGCAGCTCGGTGCGGGTATCGATACTCGAGGTCGCCTCGTCCAGCAGCAAGATAGCCGGGTCGGTGAGCATGACGCGCGCGATGCACAGCAGCTGTTTTTGACCCTGGCTAAACGTGCCGCCGTCCTCGCCGATGACCGTATCGTAGCCGCCTGGCAACTGCACGATAAACTTGTGCGCGTGCGCGCGCTTGGCGGCTTCGACAACCTGCTCGCGCGTAACTCCTGGGCAACCGTAAGCGATGTTGTCCGCCACCGTGCCCTCGAACAGCCAAGTGTCCTGCAGCACCATGCCAAAGGCGCGGCGCAGGCTTGCGCGCGTGTAGTCACGCGAAGACCGGCCATCGACCATGATGCGTCCGGCATCGATATCGTAAAACCGCAGCAGCAAGTTGATGAGCGTTGTCTTGCCGCAGCCCGTGGGGCCGACCAGGGCAAAGCGCATGCCGGGCTTGGCCTCGATGCAGATGTCCTGCAGCAGCCTGCGGTCGGGCACGTAGCTAAAGTCCACATGCTCAAGGGCGACCTCGCCCTGCGGTGCGGCAAGTTCCACGGCATCTGGCGCATCGGGCTCCTGCTCGCGCGCATCGAGCAGCGCAAACATACGGCGCGCCGAGGCATACGCCGTCTGGATCTGCGTAATGACGTTGGTGACCTCGTTGAACGGCTTGGTGTACTGGTTGGCATAGGACAGGAAAATCTGCACGCCGCCCACCGTAAGCGTCGCCGGCACGCCCGTGATCACGCCCACGCAGCCGATCACAGCGACCACGGCATAGATGATGTTATTGATAAAGCGTGTGCCGGGGTTGGAGAGCGAACCCATAAACTGCGCGCGCTCGCCCGCCGTATAGAGCTCGGCATTGAGGGCAGCGAAGCGCGCTTGGGCGTTCGGGCCGTAGGCAAAGGCATCCACCAGCTTTTGCTCGCCCACGTACTCCTCGATATGACCGCCCAGCTGACCTTGGATGCGCTGCTGAGCGGTAAAGCTCTTGTTGGAAAGCTTGGCGATAGCACCGGCCGCAAAGATGGAGAGCGGCGTGACGAGCACCACCACGAGTGTCATGGTCAAGTTGATGGAGAGCATAAACGCGAGCGTGCCCACGATGGTGATGACGCCGGTAAAGAGCTGCGTGAAGCCTTGCAGCAGGCCATCGCCCACCTGATCGACATCGTTGACCACGCGGCTCATAAGGTCGCCGTGGGCATGGCCGTCGATAAAGCTGAGCGGCATGCGGCTGAGCTTATCGCTCGCCTCCACGCGCATGTCGCGCACCGTTTCGTAGGACAGGCGGTTGACGCAATAGCCCTGCAGCCACTGGAAGGCCGCAGCGCCTACGACGACAATCGCGAGCTTGGTAACGAGCGGCAGCAGCGCATCGAAGTCCACCTGCCCGGTGGCGACGATAAGGTCGATACCCTCGCCAATGAGAATGGGCGTATAGAGCTGCAAAATCACCGAGACGGCGGCACTCAAAAACGATGCCGCAAACGAGACGCGGTGCGGGCGGACATAGCCCAGCAAGCGGCGGGTCACCGCACCCACGGGATAGCGCTCGGGATCGCCGGGCTGGCGCGGACCGTCGCCCAGGTCGTTGAGGTTATCGTTACCGGACACGTTGGCCGTCATCGTGGCGACCGAACCGGAGGAAGTGTACGGATTCATTTAGCAGCCCTCCTTTGCGCAGACAGATGCGGGGGCGGCCGGAGCGGACGCGGGCACCGCGCTCCCCTGCTGGCCCTCGAGCTCCTCGCGGCGCAGCTGCGACTGGCAAATCTCGCGATAGAGCTGACATGTCGCGTAGAGCTCGTCATGCGTGCCCAGGCCCGCGACCGAGCCGTGGTCGAGTACGCAGATCATGTCGGCGTCGCGCACGGTCGAGACGCGCTGGCTTACGATCACCGTAGTCAGCGGCAGCCCGCCCTCAGCAGCGCCACATACGCTGCGCTCGCGGATGGCATGGCGAAGCGCCGCGTCGGTCTTAAAGTCGAGCGCCGAGGCGGAATCGTCCATGATCAGAACCTGCGGCGAGCCCACCAGGGCACGCGCAATGGTCAGGCGCTGGCGCTGACCGCCGCTGAAGTTCTTGCCGCCCGCCTCGACCGGGGCGTCGAGCCCCTGCGGCTTGTTGCGCACGAACTCGCTGGCCTGCGCCATATCGAGCGCCGCCCAAAGCTCCTCGTCGGCCGCCGACTCGTCGCGCCAGGTTAGGTTGCTGCGGATCGTGCCGCTCACGAGCGACGCGCGCTGCGGAACAGTCGCAACCACATGGCGCAGCTGGTCGAGCGGCCAAGCGCGCACGTCGGCACCCATCACGCACACGCTGCCGGCGCCCGTGTCGTACAGGCGCGGGATAAGCGAGACGAGCGTGGACTTGCCGCTACCCGTGCCGCCGATAATGCCAAGCGTTTTGCCCAGCAGCAGCTCCAGCGTCACATCGCTCACGGCATTTGCCGCGCCCGCGCCAAACGAAAAACTCGCATGGTCAAAGCTCAGCGCCGGGACCGAAACAGCGCCACCCGCCAGTTCGCTCGGCTCGGGCAGTGCGACCGGCTGATTGCCCTCGTCGGTAATGCTCGGCACGCAATTGAGCACCTCGTTGAGACGCGACGCACTGGCGCTCGCCTTGGTAAAGACCACGACCAGGTTGGCGACATACACGATGGAGGTCAGGGTCTGCGTCATGTAGTTGACGAACGCCATGACCTGGCCCTGCGTGAGCTCGCCCACGTTGACCTGAATGCCGCCCACCCACAGGATGGCGCACACGCCCAGGTTCATCACCAAAAACGTGACGGGGTTGAGAATCGACGAGAGCTTGCCCACCGCGATTGCGACACGCGCCTGGTCATCGGCCGCCTGGGCAAAACGCTCGCGCTCGTGGTCCTCGCGCACAAACGCCCGGACCACGCGGGCGCCCGAAAGTCCCTCGCGGCAAATAAGCGCGATGCGATCGAGCTTTGCCTGCAGCTGCTTGTAGTACGGGATGCAGCGCGCCATGACAAGCCAAAACACCAGGCCGATGGCGGGCGTGCAAATCAAAAAGATCATGCCGAGCTTAAGGTCGATGGCAAGGGCCGCAACCATGGAACCCACCGCCAGGAAAGGCCAGCGGATGAGCATACGCACGCCCAGCGCCACGGCAAGCTGCACCTGGTTGACGTCGTTGGTAATGCGCGTGATGAGCGACGGCGTGCCAAAGCGATCGAGTTCGGCATAGCTCAGCTTGTTGATGTGCTGGTAGAGTGCGCCGCGAATGTCAGTACCCATGCCCTGCGAGGTGAGCGCCGCCATCTTTTGGCAAACGAGCGTAAACGAGATGCCGATCACAGCCATGGCGCCAAGCAGCATACCGTAGTGGACGACGGCGTTGACATCGTGTGCGCCAATACCCTTATCGATCATCTGGGCAATCACCAGCGGCGTCAGCAGGTCAAAGATCACTTCAATCAACTTGCACGCAGGGCCAATCACCATATACCGGCGAAACTTACCACCAAAACGCCTGAGCAGCTCAATCATAAAAAGGCGCTCCCTATCATCATCTCAATTCAATCTGATTCATGATAGTACGGAGAACCCTGGAGATGCGTAAGCAACTCGTTACAGATGCAAGGGCAACGGTCACTAGCGCCCAAGGCACGTAGCAGCCGATGTTTTGGCAACGCCAGCGAGCGGCATAACGCCGGGGATTCAATTATCAGATAAATGTGACCCTTCAGGCGGTTTTGGTCGGCTACCCGCGGGTGCCGG
>CABUHP010000136.1 GCA_902491415.1 uncultured Collinsella sp. | reverse complement strand
AAAAGAATTAGACCTCGACAGCGGGGGGATGGGGTGCCGGTGCAAAACGGCGTCAAGGGTTGGTCGAGCAGGCGGTTTCTCCATTGATGTCCGCACGGCATGTGACACTTACCCTGCCGCCCCGCTCTGCCGCGGCGGCATGCGTCTGAACAATGACCCTCTAAGGAGTTCGATACCGATGAGTGACAACGCAAAGCATCTCGCAAAGAAGTGCGTCAAGGACGCGGGGCCGTGCCTCGCACTGTGCTTTGCCGACGCAGCGGTCGCGCTGCTGGCTGTTCTGGGGCCATTCGACGTGCTCCGAAGTACCAGTTCCCTGCACGTTTGCATGGCCCTTGCCGGCGCCATGATGACCGGCGGCGTGCTCGATCTGGTTTTTTGGGTGCTTGACCCGTTTGGATGGAAGAACGAAGGGTAAGCCCTAAGGGATGGAAGGGCTGGAACGGTTAGCTTAGTAATCGTGCAGAATGTGGGCTAGCGACTTGCAGGGAAGTGGTAATCCGATGACGGTCTATGTGACGGGCGATATTCACAGCGGCCTCGACATGCAAAAGCTGCGCGACTGGGATCTTGGGGATAGTCTGACGAGTGACGACTATCTCATCGTCGCCGGCGATTTTGGCTTTCCCTTGGATTTTTCTGCCGAGGAGTGCGCCGATATTGCTTGGCTGGAGTCGCGCCCCTACACCGTGCTGTTTGTCGACGGCAACCACGAGCGTTTCGATCACTGGGCGGAGCGACCCATGGAGTTGTGGCACGGTGGGCTGACGCAGCGCCTGTCGGATACCTCGCCCATACGGCGCCTGACGCGCGGCGAGGTTTTTGAACTCGACGGCTCAACGATCTTTACCATGGGCGGCGCCACGAGCGTGGACAAGGAATATCGCGTGCCGTATTCCAGTTGGTGGCCGCAGGAGCTGCCGGACGAGCGCAACTTTGGGGAGGCGCGGGCAAGGCTCGACAGCGTGGGTTGGAAGGTCGACTACGTAATCACCCACACCTGCTCCACGCGCATGCTCTCGCCCACGCTCTATCCGGCACCCGGCTGGAATTGCCCCGGCGTTGATCGTCTTACTGCATTTTTCGATGAGCTGGAAGACCGCTTGGATTATAAGCGCTGGTACTACGGGCATTTTCATCGGGATGCCAACCCGGCCGAGCGCCACACCGTGCTCTATGACTGCATCGTTCGCTTGGGTGACGAACTCCAGCCCTGGGATGTTGCGTAGAGGCGGGGTGGCTGGCTACTCGACCGTTACAGTGATGTTCTCCCGATGCGTACGGATAACATCCCAGCTAAAGTGCTCGACCAGCTGCTCGGCAGAGCGCGGTGTGGCGTCCGGCGCGATGCCCGTTTGCCCGGCGAGCCATCCCAGCAGCGTCTCGGGCGTGCCAAAGCGTGCGCGTAGTTCGCCCAGGTCCAAATCGCGGTCTCGCTTGGAAAGGCGGCGGCCATCCGGCGACATGAGCAGCGGAATGTGTGCGTAGTGCGGCGTTGGAAGTCCCAGCAGATGCTGCAGGTAGATTTGGCGCGGCGTGGAGCCCAGCAGGTCGCATCCGCGCACAACCTCGGTGACGCCCATGGCAGCGTCGTCGACCACCACGGCCAGCTGATAGGCAAACACGCCGTCGCTGCGGCGCACCAAAAAGTCTCCGCACTCGGTGGCGAGTGCCTCGCATTGGGCTCCGTACGTGCGGTCCACGAATTCGATCACGTCGTCTGCGAGGTCGTCGACGACGGGCACGCGCAGGCGCGTGGCCGGAGCGCGCAGGATGCTGCGGCGGGCAACCTCTTCGGCAGAAAGGCCTCGGCAGGCGCCGCGGTAGATGGGCGTGCCGTCGCTCGCGTGCGGTGCGCTCGCGGCATGGAGTTCGGCGCGCGTGCAAAAGCAGGGATAGGTGAGGCCGGCGTCTTGCAGTTGATGCAGAGCACGCTCGTACAGGTCTAGGCGATCATGCTGGTAGTAGGGGCCTTCGTCCCATTCGAGCCCCAGCCAAGCCAGGTCGTCAATCAGTTGGGCGGCAAGCTCCGGCCGCTTACAGCGATCGTCCAGGTCCTCGATGCGCAACACGATGCCGCCGCCCTGGCTGCGGGCCGAAAGCCACGAGCACAGACAGCTGAACACGTTGCCCAGGTGCATGCGGCCCGAGGGCGACGGGGCGAAGCGTCCCACGACGGGGGTGGGCTCTGCCGTTGCCGGTGCGTCCGCGGCGTGTGTTGCTATGTTGCGTGCGTTGATATCCATGCGGACGAGTATAGCGCGGGAGGTGGGGGAGGCACCGGCTCGACAGCTCGATCGCCACCCGCCAGCCCAACCCCTCAAACGACAGAAACCCCGGCAGCTCTTCGCAACTGCCGGGGTTTCCGCGGAAAAGGGGGACATGATCCTCAAGCGAACGGCAAAGGGGCAAACCGTGTTCGCTCAACTGCTTTATGCCCCCTTGCTCGCGGACTCAATCAGTGCGCTTGCGGCAACACAAAGCCGCTACACCTGTGACGGAGCTATGAAGTGGTATCTATTGCCGGAGCGGGCTATGCCAAGGAGTGTCCCAGATTGCCGGCAGATAAGGAACGTCCCCAGGTGCCGGCCGCGGGCGTGACTTTCGTCCCGTTTGATACTCCGCTGGCCTAGATGTTCGTCATGTGCGCCCGTAAACGTGGGACAATGGCGTTGCTGGTATCACAGACAAAGGATGTGCCTATGAACGCCCCCGTTGCCAAAACCTGTCGGCAGCGCCGCCTGTTTGCGCGATTCGCTTCCGTCTGCGCGCTCGTTGCGCTTGCGTTGTTGCTGCTGCCTGCCGCCGCGCACGCCGACGGCTACTCCATGACCCAAACCTACATCAGTGCCACGGTCGAGGCCGATGGATCGCTGACCGTTGTCGAGGGACGCCAGTTTGATTTCGACGACGACATCAACGGCGTGTTTTGGGAGATCAATACGGGCACCAACCAGCAGGGCGGCACGGCGGACGTTGACGTGCTGAGTGTCGAGGAAGAGGACACCGCGTTTAACAAAGTCGATAGCGCGAACAAGGGCGATTCTGGCGTCTACACGGTCGAGCAGGCCGGTGACGGCGTAAGGATTAAGGTGTTCAGCCCCCACGAGAGCGGCGACAGCGCGATCTATTACGTGAGCTACACCATGACCGGTGCGGTTATGAACTGGGCCGATACCGCCGAGCTCTACTGGAAGTTCGTGGGCGACGGCTGGTCTGCGGATTCCGACGATGTCGAGATGGAAGTGCGCTTCGCAAATGCCGCTGCCGGGACGGCGGCCGTCAAAGGCGATAACTTCCGCGCATGGGGCCACGGTCCGCTGGCGGGCGACGTGTCGCTCGATGAGGACGAGCCCATGGTCACCTATACCATTCCCTGCGTGCATCAGGGCGAATTCGCCGAGGCACGCATCGCCTTCCCCAGCGACTGGGTGCCGCAGCTTGCCGCCTCGGGCGAAGAGCGCATGTCAACGATCCTGAGCGAAGAGAAGGAATGGGCCGACGAAGCTAACGCCCGCCGTGAGCACGCGCGTGCGGTTGCCGGCGCGATTGCCGTGATGTGTGTTGTTGTGGCGGTTGCCTATACCGGTGTAATCGTGATGCTCAAGCTGCGCAGGCCCAAGCCCAAGCCGCTCTTCCAGGACGAGTACTTCCGCGATGTGCCCTCCGCCGATCATCCCGCGGTGCTTGCAACTCTTATGAGCTGGAACGACGTGCCCGATCAGGCATATATCGCCACGCTGATGAAGCTGACCGACGACCGCGTGATCAAGCTGGAAGAAGCGACCGAGACCAAGAAGAAGGGTCTGCTCCGTCGCGAAAAAGAGGAGCAGACGTATCGCATCACAGTGACCGACGAGGCCTGGAAGGCTGCCAAGAAGGACGGCATCGACCGCGACGTACTCAAGGTCTTCTTCGCTGGCGTTAAGCCCGATAAGGACGGAGTCCGTTCGCGCACGTTTAGCGAGCTGGAGGAATACGCTAGCGAGCGCACCACATCTGTTGGCGACAAGCTCGAGGACTATCAGAGCACGGTTAAGGGCAAGCTGGAGGCGCGCGAGCTTATCGCCTCGGACGGCACCGTCGCCCTGGTTGCCGGCTTGGTTCTCGGCATCATCATTGTCTTTGGCATTTTGGGCTCTCTGTTCTATACCGACTTTGCGGACGCCAACGTCGGTGCCGCTATGATCTCGATCCCCGTCACGATTGTGGGCTTTGTCCTGAGCTGCACCTTCCGCCGTTACACGTCGGAGGGCGCCGAGGTGGCGGCTCGCTGCAAGGCGCTCAAGCATTGGCTCGAGGATTTTACGCGCCTGAAGGAGGCCGTCCCCAGCGATCTGATCTTGTGGAACAAGCTGCTGGTGATGGGCGTTGCCCTGGGCGTTTCGAAAGAAGTGCTGCGACAGCTGGCCGAGGCCGTGCCTGCGGATCTGCGCAACAGCGACGATTTCTACGACAACTACCCCTGCTACTGGTGGTATTACCATCACTACGGCAACGAGTCTCCGCTCGATTCGTTCAACGATGTGTATCACGAGACCATCCGCGAGCTGGCTTCGAGTTCCGATAGCTCGAGCGCCGGCAGCGGCGGCGGCTTTTCCGGTGGCGGCGGTGGCGGCGTCGGCGGAGGCGGCGGCGGAACGTTCTAGCGAGCGCTTGCTTTGGGGTGGATCTTTCTGGGCGGTTGCCAGGGAAGATCCATCCCATTTTTGTGCATCGAAACGGGCCATGCTTTCCGCTGCGGACCTTCGCACAAGGGGCAGTGGGCAAAAAATGCCAAATATGAGTACTGTTGCCTAGATTGTCACATTTGTTGTACTAAAAAATGGACTCCTAACGATATTATTTCTCGTTAGGAGTCCATTTTATTGTACATTTGGGGAGATACGTTAGTTCATCTGACGCGTCGAGACGCCTAAGAGACCCGAGAAAGCCGAATTGCGCTGCTGCTAAAAAGGTAACAGTACTCATATTTGATGTTTTTTGACCACAGCTATTTGCAGGCCCCCTATAGGGCGATGCCAACGAGGGCTTCGGCGGCCGTTTTGCTCAAGACTGTCCCCAGCGACTAGTCATTTAAGAACGTCCCCAATGACTAGGTGTGGTTGCTGCCAAGGAGTGTCCCGGGGTGCCGGCATAGACGATATGAGCAGGACATAAAAACATTGAGAGCCCCTGCTGCATGAAAGACCG
>CABUHP010000135.1 GCA_902491415.1 uncultured Collinsella sp. | reverse complement strand
AGAACACCAGTCCCACCGACACGATGACCGACGAGATAATCGCGTACGCGCCAAAGTTGAAGTACGACTCGAGCGTGGCGGCAGCAGTCGAGTCGACCTTGACCTGCTCGATCTGGACCTCCGCGCGCTTTGCAGCGGCATGCTCGGCGGCCTTGGCAACGTCGCCGTTAGAAGCAGCGGGCTCAAGCGCCGCCGCAGCGCCCGCAAGCGAGATCCAGCGCGAGGCCTCGGCAGACGAAAGCGCCGCCGCCATGGTGCCGGCACCGTAGGTCACATCGAGCTTGGGCAGGGACTCCCCCACGCGGGCGGCTGCAACGAGGTCGTCCTCAAACCCCTCCGGGATAAAGAACACGCAGTCGGCGCTGCCCTTGGCACTATTGCTCTTGGAGAGCGCGTCCGCAAGATCGTACGTGTCATCGCCGATGCCCGTGACCAGCTCAAAACGCGAACCCAGATGCTTGGTAAGCGCACGCGAAAGGTCGCTGCCGTCGCGGTCGACCACGATCACGTTGGCATCGTAGGGCTTGTACTCGGTGAGCTGCGACGAGTTCCAGCTCACCGAGGCCGCGATGAATACGCCCATGAGCGAAATGAACACCGTGTAGATGATCAGGTAGAATGGGTGCGCCAGCGCCATGCGAAGCGCGGTCTTAAAGGTGCTCATAGCGGCTCCTTCCAAAGATCAGCGTAGCGGCGGCGACAAACACCAGCGTCATGAGGACCAGCGCGCCGGCGCGAACGGCAAAAGGTCCCAAGTCTTCAAAGAAATACAGGCGGTTGAACATGTCGCAGATAAGCTTGACGGGGTTGAGCCAGCACTCAGCCGGGCAGGCGCGGGCGACGTCGTCGGCAAGCGCCATCGCTGGCTCGCCGTAGAGGCCGGCGAACAGGGCGCACGTAGTGGCAAAGCCCGTGAGGATGCCAGACTTGGACGCCTTGCCGCCCTTAACGGGAAGCGTGCCCACAAAGAGTCCCAAGCCCGTGGCGGCAAGCGCGGAAGCGGCGCCGCCCACCAAACACAGCCCCTCGCGCCCGCCAAAGTCGACGCCCACGACCAGACGCACGTGGCCGATCGCGATCGCCATCGAGGCAAAGGAGACCAGCCACGAGCCCACAAAGATACCGGCCAGCGACGCCGTTTTGGAAAGACCACCCGCGCAGCGGCGCGCGCCAAGGCCCGACAGATTGGGTTGCAGATCGACGACGCTCAAGGCGGCAAACTCGGCAGACATCATCGCCACCAGGCCAAAGAGCGCGTAATAGTAGATGACCGTGCCATCGGGCGTGGTGCGTGTCAGGCTTACGCGGCGGGTGCCGCCCTCGAGCGACAGAGCGCGCGCAACCGCCTCGGGGTCGGCGAGTGCCGCCGGGTTGTCCTGGGCAATCTGGGACATGAGCTCGGCATTTTGTGTATACGAGCTTGCCACCGTCTCCAGGATACTGCGATCGGTGAGCACCGATGATGCGCGCGAGCTGTCGTAGCTCGATAGCAGTGTGAGCTTGGGTGTGCCTGCGTCGTCGACCGTATAGATGCCCGCGACCTCGCCGGCCTTAAGCGCACGGTTCGCATCGGCTGCGTCGTCGCACTCGTGGATCTCGAGCAGCTGATTGTCGCTCTCCTTGGCAAGCGAAGCCGCCGCATCCTTAAAGGTCGAGGCGTCCCAGGCCTCATCCGCTACGACAGCCACTGGCACCGGGTCGATCTTGCCGTCGGAGCTGAGGTTCGCAAACATAAACATAAACATCGTGGAAAGCGCGATGGGAAAGAGAGCGCCCCAAACCCACGTGCTCGGCCGGCGCAGCAGCGTCTTGACCGTAATGATAATGGTGTTGAACATGGCCGCCCCCTAGTCGCGCAGCTCGCGGCCGGTGATCTCGAGGAACACGTCGTTGAGGGTCGGTGGCTCGCTCCACACGCGGCCGAGCGCAACGTCGGCAGCGCGCAGCGTGTCGAGGATGTCGACCAGATTGTGCGGACTCGTCTCGCAGGTGCAGACGAGCTCGCCGCCGGACAGCTCGACGCTGAGCACGTGCTCGAGGGCGCGCAGCCGCTCGACCGTGGCTGGCTCGACGGCGCCCACCTCGACGGTCACGCGCTCGCCCATCTGAATCATGCGCTTGAGCTCGTCGTTGGTGCCCTGCGCCAACACGCGCCCGCCGTCCATGATCATGATGCGGCTGCAGATCTGCTCGACTTCCTCCATGTAATGGCTGGTATACACTACCGTGGCGCCCTCGTCACGCAGGCGGCAGATGCCCTCCAGGATGGCGTTGCGGCTCTGCGGGTCAACCGCCACCGTGGGCTCGTCAAAAAAGATGAGCTCGGGCTTGTGCGCGATGCCGCAGGCAATGTTGAGGCGACGCGCCAGGCCGCCCGAGAGCTTGCCGGGGCGGAACTTGGCAAAGTCGCCCAGACCGACAAAGTCGATCGCCTCGTCCACGAGCGCACGGCGGCGCTTGCGGTCGTTGACGTAGAGGCTACAGAAATAGTCGATGTTCTCGCGCACGGTGAGCTCGTCGAACACCGCCACCTGCTGCGGCACCACGCCGATGCGGCGCTTGAGGTCGTAACGCGTGGGCGTCATGGGCTCGCCGAATAGCTCGATGGTGCCTTTGTCGTAGGCAAGCAGCTGCAGAATACAGTTGATGGACGTGGTTTTGCCCGAGCCGTTGGGGCCCAGCAGGCCAAAGATCTCGCCGGGGGCGATGTTCAGGTTGAAGTGGTCGAGCGCAATAAGGTCGTCATAGCGCTTGACGAGGTTTTCGACATGGACGATGTCTGTCATGAGGCGGCCCTTCTGTTGGTCGTGGCCCGGTACGATTGCATCATCGCAGGAGCGGGCGACGCGCACCAGTGAGCTTTGTCACGAGTGCGGAGGGGTCTTGGTCGCCGGCCTGCCGGCGCCCCCCCCGCTTTGCAGCGCGGGAGGAATGTCACGGTTGCGCAGGCGGCCCCTCCACCACGCGCAGCTTCGCGTACAATACCCGTATGAACAGGCTTTTCGACAAATCGATCGTGCTGGCGTGCTGTATTGCGGCCGCCATGGGTCTTGTTGTGGACGCTCGCCTGGTCGCGGCGTTTTGCCTTGGCGTTATTGCCACCTCGCTGGCCGAGGCCGCACAGGGAAACCGCGCCCGCCGTGCGAGCGAGGCCGCGAGCTACGTCTACATCATCGCGGCCGTCTTCGTGCCGCCGTTTGTACCGTTCGCACCTCTCGCCCTCTATGACATCGCGCGGCGCGTGCGCCGTGAGCACGCCTGGATCGCGCTGGGTGTCGGCGCTGTCTTTGCCTGTGCGCTCGTCGCGGACCTTCGCGGCGGCGCGCTCACCACACGAACGCTGTTGCTAACCGCCATCCTTTCGGTCGCCGCCACGTTGCTGTCGCTGCGCACCGCACAGCTGGAGCGCGAACAGGAACGCATGCGTCGCACCCGCGACAAGCTGCAAGAACGCGCCCTGGCACTCGAGGCACGCAACCTCGACCTCGCCGACCGCCAGGACTACGAAGTCGAGCTCGCGACGCTCGCCGAACGCGCCCGCATCGCGCGCGAGATCCACGATAACGTGGGCCACCAGCTCACGCGCGCTTCGCTTCAAACCGAAGCCCTGCGCGTGGTCCATGCCAACGAGCCCGGCGTTGCCGCCGATTTCGCCGACGTCAAATACACCGTTGACGAGGCGCTCCAGCTCGTGCGCGCCAGCGTCCACGCGCTCAACGACAATGCGACCAACCTCTCCGTGCAGCTCGAACGCATCGTTGAAGGCGCACGCTCGGACAGCGGTCCGCAGATTGAGCTTGAGGTTTTGGCCGAGCATGCGCCCGCCAACGTCGCCAACTGCTTTGCGGCGGTGCTGCGCGAGGCGCTTTCCAACGCCATGCGCCACGCCCATGCCAAAACCATTACCGTGCGGTGCATGGAGCATCCGTCGTTTTACCAGCTCATCGTTACCGATGATGGCGCAGACGCGACCCCGGCGAGCAGCAGCAACGTCGCAGAAGGCATGGGGCTCGTCTCCATGCGTGAGCGCGTCGAGGTGCTTGGCGGAACCTTCACCGCCGGCCTGCGCGCCGGCGCCCCCGGCTGGCGCGTATTTGCCACCGTCCCCAAACAGCAAGGAGATGACGCCCGATGAGGCTCATAGTTGTCGACGACGACCGCTTGGTAGTCGATTCGCTCAAGATTATCCTGGGCGCCCAGCCGCAGATCGAAGTGGTGGGCACCGGAGCCGACGGCAACGACGCGGTGGCACTCTACGCCGAACTCGCACCCGATATCGCGCTGCTCGACATCCAGATGCCGGGGCGTGACGGACTTTCGGCGGCACGCGAAATCCTTGAGCGCGACCCTGCGGCGCGCGTGGTGTTTCTGACGACATTCTCGGATGACGAGTACATTGTGTCGGCGCTCAAACTGGGTGCCCGCGGTTATCTGATCAAAACCGATGTCGCCGCCATTCCACCGGCGTTGGCGCAGGTCATGGACGGCAAACGCGTGCTCGAAGGTAAGGCGATCGAGGATATCAACTTTGATGGGGCGGGCGTCGAGGCGGGCACGCCCCACCGGCCCGCGGCCTTCGCCAGCCTAACCGACCGCGAGTTCGAAGTCGCCGAGCTCATCGCCCGCGGCCTCGACAACAAGGAGATTGCCGCCACCGCCTATATGGGCGAAGGTACCGTGCGCAACCACATCAGCTCGATCCTTGCAAAGATGGGCCTGCGCAACCGCACCCAAATCGCCATCGCCTACCTGCGAAGGTAATTACCCGAAGACCGATCGCCCCGGCATAGCAAAATGGCTGCTACCGATTTAATGCCATTTCAAAACTATGTCGGTTTACTACGATGAATCGACCACCTTCGATCACGGCAAATTGCGCGCTTGCAAAACCGCAGGTAGAACGCTTGCAATATTTAGAAAAAAGCAGTCATGGTCGGGAATGTCAAATTCTTCGTAGTAAACCGACATAGTTTTGTTCGGGCGGCCCCGCACGAGCGCCTCCGCAAGCCTCGCGAGACCAAAATGATCTGTTTTCTTCCGCCCACGGAGATCGGCTGACAGCGCCCACCACGAAATCGGCCCATCTACTACGTTTGACTCGATACCCCCGACCATAACCGCGTTTCATGCAAAATCTCAGGCGTTCTACCTGCACTGATAATTGTCCTTGGGGGAAGCGGGCACTGCGGGGGCGCGTCAACAGCGC
>CABUHP010000134.1 GCA_902491415.1 uncultured Collinsella sp. | reverse complement strand
CTGCAGCTGTTGCTATTCCAAGCGGTTTGTTTTCGGTGTCCTCGATCAGACGATCCACCGTCGCACGCGAGATTAGTTGGATTTGCGAAAGGTAAAGCCATTGGTCGGGAAAGGGCTCGAATCGTTCGTCAACAAATACGCTGTTTCCTTTCCGCTGCGCTTTTCCCTGAAAAGGCAGCGCAATGAGATTTCCAAAGCCGCCCTCAGGAATGGTGGACTGCGCGGGTAGCATTCGGTCAAAGGTTTCGAAGGTGATTGACTTGTTGAGCGCCGCCGCTTCGATGATAAGGCAGCTCCCAAAATCCCGCGCGGTCTTTGCGCTCACAGATTCGAGAAAGAAAAACCAGATATGCGCGCCGTTGCCTGACCTCGATCGCTCAATCGCTGCATCGATTCCATGCTTCTTTGCGACAAGCCTGATAGCGTTTGCCGCTTCTTTCCAGTCGGCTTTGTCAAAATCGATGACAAGGACATTCGTGTTGCAGTCTTTGTCGAGAACATATTGACCTATGACGTCCCGGAGCCTGTCGTCGCTGCCTTTGAAATGGGCGATAATGGCGGCATCGTTCAGCTCAAGGAATGTGCGGCTGCGACATTCAGCGCATTTAATTCTCTGATGGTTTGCTTTGGGACAAATGCCTGGCCTCCACTCATTTGCGCAGGCGGGTGTATAGCCGATGCCCCCGTCTTTTCTGCGATACCCGTGAGCGTGCACATCTTTGCGACCGGAAAATAGATTGCGAAAGAGCTCGAGTTTGTCGCGCGCTGGGCTCGCGCTGGTAACGATGCCCTCGGTCTGTGCATGTTCGTTGAAAGATTTGCCGGCTTTGTCCCATTCTTCGAGTGTCGCGTAACGGATGTCTGGACCGTTGCTACAGATGACGATTTGCTTACGCGGATCCGAAGCGTGGACAACCGTTTTATTGAGTTTGAATAAGGCGTTCCCGAAAAGGGCGTATTGATGCACGGCGTTGCTCATTTGAATGCCATTCTTGTCTGCGTTCATTGGGATGAGGGTACGCCATTTCGGCTATTTGAGATACTCGACTTTGATTTTGGTTCGGTGATAGTGGGGTGCCGCTCCGTGAGCGGCATTCGGCGGTTCGCTGTCTTTCGACTATTCGGCCCCTTTCCCACCGCAATTCCTAAAGGGATGCCGGCGCGCCTTGAGTTGGGGTGCACCGGCATGATGGCTTTGCTACGGCTGGCTGTACCTTGGTTGTTCGATAGCTCCTGCCTGCCCGATCTAGTCAGGCTGGTATTTGTTGGCGCTGGACGTTTGCCCAGATAAAACCTGCCAAAATAAACCTGTCCCTATTTGGCAGGTTGGTAGCGGGGGCAGTAGCTGATGGCGATGGCATCGACGCCTACGTGGGTGGCGATGGTGCAGCCGATGGGGCCGGTGCCGGCGTCTACGTAGTCCTGGCCCGCGAGCGCCTCGTTGACAAGTTCCTGCTCCTCGGCGGCGCCGGTCGTGAGCACGCGCACGCTTGAGCCCGGGTGCTCGTCCAAAAACGCGAGGCAATCTGCCATGGTGTTGGCGACGATGCGCTTGGCGCCGCGGCCCTTTTTGATTGCCTTGATCTCGCCCGATTTCCACTCCGGCGAAACGGCCAGGCGAATGTTGAGCATTTGCGTGAGCTGGCCGGCGAGCTTGGGCGCGCGGCCGTTCTTAACGAGATTCTCGAGCGTGCGGGGAATCAGCAGCAGGTGGGCGTCGGGCAGCGTCGCGCGGATCTGCGCCTCGGTCTCGTCCAGGCTGCGGCCATCTTCGCGCATGGCCCGCGCGTACTCCACCAGCAGGCCCTCGGCGCCCGAGCCAGTGCGCGAATCGATGCAGCGCACGTCGAGCTCGTGGGTCTCGGCGACCAGGCATGCGTTGGAATAGCAGGCGGACCATTCGCTGCACAGCGAGATAAAGATCGCGCTGTCGTGGCCGTCAGCACGCACGCGGTCAAAGAGTGCCTTGAACTCGCCGGCACTCGGCTGCGAGGTGTGCGGCAGCTGCTCGGAGCCGGCCATGCGCGCGACGTACTCCTGGGCGGTAATCTGTACCTGGTCGAGCAGGTCCTCGCCCTCGATAATCACATGCAGCGGAATCACGTAAATGCCGAGTTCTTGAGCGCGGGCGGGGGAGATGTCCGACGTGGAGTCGGTTATGATGGCAAAAGACATAATTGCACCTTTCGTTGGGGCGCTTGCGCGCCGCCTTCTTAGAGCAAAGTGCGACAAGTATAGTTGAGTTGCTCTACATTGCTAGGTTCAATTGTTGAATAGTCAACAGTTTGAAGTGACGGTGTGGAAATCATCAACTGGGGAAGAGGGATGCCGATGGCGGCATTACAGCTATGCGAGCGGCCGATTGTGTTGTTCGATTTTGACGGCACGGTGGCCGATACGGGTCGGGCGGTGATGACCTCGACGCGCAAGGCGTTGGCCGCGCGCGGGTTTTCGGAGGCGCAGATGGGTGACCTGCGCCGCATGATCGGGCCGCCCCTGTGGAAGAGCTTTCACGACTTTTATGGCTTTTCCCGCGAGGAGTCGCTTGTGGCCGACGAGTACCGTGCCTTTTTTGACGAGCTGGGACCGGAGGAGTATCCCGTGTTCGACGGGATCCCCGAGCTGCTGGATGGGTTGGTCGCCCAGGGCAAGCGCTTGGCCGTGGCGACGTCGCGCATGGAGGCGAAGTGTATCGACATGGTGCATGAGCTGGGTCTTTCTCAGTTTGAGGCGGTGGCTGGCATGAATCCGCTGCAGGGGCGCGAGACCAAGGCCGATTCGGTCCGCGATGCCCTGGCAGAGCTCGGTATGACGGCGTGCGATGCCGTGATGATCGGCGATCGCTTCAACGATGTGGAGGGCGCGCACGCGATGGGTGTGCCGTGTATTGGCATCTATTCGGGCGCGGCGGCGCTGGGGGAGCACGAGGCCGCGGGTGCCGATGCGGTGGTGCACTCGGTGGCCGAGCTTGCTAAACTTTTCGCTATATAAGTATGCGATGTGAGGGGCGGGCACGCTCGTCCCTCATTGGTAAGGAGGTCGTCCATGAATCAGGTGGAGCAGAGCGTCGCTGAGTATGTCGACGAGGTCTGGGAAGATGTCGTCGCCGATATCGAGCAGCTGGTGAGTTATCCGTCTGTAGCCGTTGCTGCCGACGCAGAGCCCGGTGCGCCGTTTGGCCGCCCAGTCCGTGACGCGCTCGATTGCGCGCTCGGCATTGCGCAGAAGCTCGGCTACCAGACGAGCGACGACGAGGGCTATGTGGGCATTGCCGATATCCCTGGCCGCGGCGACAAGCAGCTCGCGACCATCTGCCACGTGGACGTGGTGCCCGCCGGTCCCGGCTGGAACACCGACCCGTTTGCGATGGAGCGCCGCGAGGGCTGGCTGCTCGGCCGTGGCGTGATCGACGACAAGGGCCCGGCGGTGTTGTCGCTCTACGCCGGCGCTTATCTGCTCAAACACGGCATTGTGCCGCGCTATACCTTCCGCGCGCTGCTGGGCTGCGATGAGGAAGTGGGCATGTCCGACGTTCACCATTATCTGGAGAACCACGCGAACCCCGACTTTCTGTTTACGCCCGATGCCGAGTTCCCGGTTTGTAATGCCGAGAAGGGCCAGTTTGGGGCGACGTTTGTGAGTCCCAAGATCGACGGCGGGCGCATTGTGTCCTGGAGCGGCGCCGAAGCGAGCAACGCCATTCCGTCGCAGTCTATCTGCGAGCTTGCGATTGCCGCCGATGAGCTGCCGGCGCCTGTTGAGAACGCCGACCGCCTGGAGATCACGGCGCTCGGCAACGGGCATGCGCAGATTTTCGCCCACGGCATTGGCGGTCATGCCTCGATGCCCGAGGGAACAATCAATGCCGTCGGCCTCATCGTGGCGTATCTGCGCGAGGCCGAGGATGCGTTTGGTGCGCGCGACGAGCGCCTGCTGACGCCTGCCGAGCACGAGTTTGTCAAGTTTCTGGCCTTTGTGCATGCGGACGCCTATGGCCGCGGCCTGGGTATCGACGCGACGAGCCCGGCGTTTGGCCCGCTCACCTGCAACCCCGGCGTCATCCGCGTGGCGGATGGCCACATTGAGCAGGTCATCGACGTGCGTTTCCCCGACAGCACGAGCGCCGATACCATCTGCGAGCAGCTCGAGCCGCTCGTGGGCCGCTTTGGTGTGACGTATCTCGTGGGTCGTACCAAGGTGCCGTTCTCGGTCTCTGCCGACGATCCGGCCGTGAAAGCGCTGATTGATACCTATAACGAGTTTACGGGCAAGCATGCCGAGCCCTTCGCCATGGGCGGTGGCACGTACGCGCGCAACTTTGCCCGCGCCGTATCGTTTGGCCCCGAGGAGACCGGCCTTGAGCTGCCCGCGTGGGGCGGCCAGATGCACGGCCCCAACGAGTGTGCCAACGAGGAACAGCTCAAGCAAGCGCTCAAGATCTATATTGTTGCGATCTTAAGGCTCAACGAGCTCGAGCTTTAAGGTTGCGGCGTTTTGCCAATCTAAGTTGCGGTGGAATAGTTCCTAGAATCGGCTGCCTAACAGCCAAACAGGAACTATTTCACCGCAACTTCTTTTTTATCGGTGTAAAAGGCGGGCCATGCATGTCAGCGGGATTGTTATTCGTTTGTAAAGGCTGGGCCGCGCTTGCGGTAAGGGTCTATTAGATGCCTGTAAGAAACCGCAGTTGGCGCGGACGTTGCCCGGTCGGGGCCGTATCTTTCCAAACAGCAAAGCGGGCAGGGTGCCCGCGAGTTGCATGTATGAAAGGAAGATCATGCTCGATCAGGCTTATTCTCGTCGTCAGTTCCTCGGCCTTGCTGGTGGTCTTGCCAGCATCGTCGGTCTCGGTCTCGTTGGCTGCGGCGGCGCAGGCGCATCCGACGCCGCCGACAAGGGTAGCGCCGCTGCTGCCGAGTCCGTCTCCGGCGAGGTGACCTACGACGGCGCCTCCTCGTTCCAGGCTCTCGTCGAGGCTGCTGCCGAGAAGTTCATGGATGCCAACCCGGACGTCTCCGTTTCCGGCTCGGGCAACGGTTCGGGCAAGGGTCTGACCGCTGTCGCCGCCGGCACCGTCACCATCGGTAACTCCGACGTCTTCGCCGAGACCAAGCTCGAGGCCGACCAGGTCAAGAACCTCGTCGATCACGAGGTCGCCGTCGTGGGCATGGGCCCCGTCGTCTCCAAGAACGTGACGGTCGACGACCTGTCTCTCGAGCAGCTCAAGGGCATCTTCTCCGGCCAGATCACCAACTGGAAGGAAGTCG
>CABUHP010000133.1 GCA_902491415.1 uncultured Collinsella sp. | reverse complement strand
CATATCGATGATGCTGAACGCGATCTGCTCGCCGGCAGTATCCGCCCCATCGTGCTGCTGCGCCGGCGGGCTGTTTGCGGGAACGACGGCGATTCTTCCGACGCCCTCGTACTCGCACCGTCCGTCGCGCGCGACCTGCCCGAGCTTGGCGTTATGCTCCCCTACACCCCGCTTCAGCATCTTCTGCTTGCAGCTGCCGCGTCACACGGTATGCACGCGCTCGTCATGACCAGCGGCAACCTGAGCGAAGAGCCCATCGAGACCGATGACGATCTTGCCTGGGAGCGCCTCGTTGCCGCCGGCATTGCCGACGCGCTGCTCGGCAACGATCGAGCGATTCTCTCGCGCTATGACGATTCCGTGGTGCGCGTGGTCGACGGCGCCGTTATGCCCGTGCGCCGCGCTCGGGGATATGCACCCCAGCCGCTGCCGTTGCCGGCGCTCGACGGCGCTCCGTCCTGCGTACTCGCCTGCGGGCCGCAACAAAAGGCCACGATTGCGCTCACGCGTGAAGGGACGAACGGCGAGGCGACCTGTTTTGTGTCGCAGCATATCGGCGATGTTGAAAACGGCGGGACCTTCGATGCCTGGAACGCCGCGCGCACGCGCTTGGAAGATCTCTTTGACTTGGCGCCCGCCGCCTTGGCCTGCGATGTACACCCCAGCTATCTATCGGGCCAGTGGGCGCGCGAGCAGACGCGAAAATGCAATCTGCCGCTCGTCGAGGTGCAGCACCATCATACGCATATCGCGAGCGTAATGGCCGAGGCCATCGCCGCGGGCCAGCTTACAACCGACGCGCGCGTCCTTGGCATCGCCTTTGACGGCACCGGCGCCGGCACCGATGGGACCATTTGGGGCGGCGAGTTTCTTGTTGCCAGCCTTGGCGGCTTTGAGCGCGCCGCGCATTTGCGCACCTGGGCGCTCCCCGGCGGGGCGGCCTCCGTGCGCGACGCCCGCCGCAACGCCTTTGCCCTGCTCAGTGAGCTCGGCCTGCTCGAGCACCCAGGCGCCGCTCGGCTTTTGGACAGCCTCGACGAGCAAACGCGCAGCGTGACAGCCACCATGATCGAGCGCGGCATCAACAGCCCGCGTACCAGCAGCATGGGGCGTCTCTTTGATGCCGCGGCAGCGATTCTGGGCATCTGCGACAAGGCAACCTACGAGGGCGAACCCGCCATCGAGCTTGAGGCTGCCGCCTGGCGCGCGCTCGACAACGAAATCGCCCATTTTCCCGACGACAACGCCGGCTATTTCGCATCTGGCCCATCGTGGCTGGACGGCCCCTATGTTCTGGACCAGAAAGCGCTCTTTGAGGCACTTTTGGGAGGAATTGAAGCCGGAGCGCCCGCCGACAGGCTCGCACTCGATTTCCATGTCGCCGTCGCGCGCTCCTCGGCGCGCATCGCCAGCGATATCTGCGTGCACGAGGGCATCGACACCGTCGCGCTCTCGGGCGGCGTGTTCATGAACCGACTTCTGCTTCAGCTTCTCACCCGCGAGCTCAAAAGCGCAGGCTTTACTGTCCTTGTCCCCCACACCGTACCCGTCAATGACGGCTGCATCGCCTACGGTCAGGCAGCAGTCGCACGCACTCGCCTCGCACAGGTCGCGCCACAATAGGCTGTTCGGCCAGCCCGCAAGCCGCCGTCTCACAGGTGTAGCGCGTTTGCCCGCAGCGCCCGCGAGCGCTACCATCAACTGATGGATTATTGAGCGCCCGTCCAGCGCAAAGCGTATAAAAGGGGAACAATATGTGCCTTGCCGTTCCCGGCAAAGTAGTCAAACGCGACGACGACCTCAAGGCCACCGTCGACATGATGGGCATCGAGCGCCCCGTGTCGCTGCGGCTCGTGCCGACGGCGCAGGTTGGCGACTATATTCTCGTACACGCCGGCTTTGGCATCCAGATTGTCGACGAGCAGGAAGCACAGGAAACGCTCGAGCTTGTTAATGCCATGTCCGAGCTGGTCGAAGAAGACCAGCTGGCCACCAACCCGGCGGAGGCTTACTAGTGGCGCCCGAGCAGCCGGCTCGCTCCGGTATCGATTTCTCGGCATTCCGCGATCCCAAGCTGGCTCGCGAGCTCATCGAGCGCATTCATGAGCTTGTCGGCGACCGCACCATCAACCTTATGGAAGTCTGCGGCACGCATACCGTGAGCATCGGGCGCTATGGCTTTCGCTCCATTATGCCGGCAGGGCTCAAGCTGCTGAGCGGCCCGGGCTGCCCCGTCTGCGTCACCGCCAACCGCGACATCGATCACGCAATCGCGCTCGCCAACATAGACGGCGCCATCATCACCACCTTTGGCGACATGATGCGCGTGCCCGGATCATCCACCTCGCTCGCTGCGCAAAAAGCGGCAGGGCGTGACATTCGCATCGTCTACTCCCCGCTCGACGCGCTCGACATTGCCGAGCAAAACCCTGATCGCCCGGTCATTTTTATGGGCGTGGGCTTTGAGACTACGACGCCCACCATCGCCGCCGCCATCTTGGAGGCCGAGGCGCGCGGGCTTTTGAACTTCTCGGTCTATTGCGCCCACAAGACCACGCCGCCGGCGTTGCGCGCCATTGCCAACGACCCCGAGACCGCCATCGACGGCTTTATCCTGCCGGGCCACGTCGCCACCATCACGGGCTTGGCCCCCTTTGGCTTTTTGGTCGACGAGTTTAAGACTCCAGGCGTGGTAACGGGATTTGAGCCGGTCGACATCTTGCAGGGTATCTGCATGCTGGTCCAGATGGTTGTTGAGGGGCAACCCGCGATCGACAACGCCTACCGTCGCGGCGTCAATGCCGACGGCAATCCTGTGGCGCGCCAGCTGGTCGAGCAGGTATTTGAGCCGTGCGATACCACGTGGCGCGGGCTGGGATCGATTGCGGCTTCGGGACTCGCCATTCGTCCCGAGTTTTCGCACTTTGATGCCAGCATGCGCTTTGACGTGTCCATCGAGCCGACGGTCGAGCCACGCGGGTGCCGCTGCGGCGACGTGCTGCGCGGGGCCATTACGCCGAGCGACTGCCCGCTCTTTGGCCGCACCTGCACGCCCGAGCACCCCGTCGGCCCGTGCATGGTGAGCTCCGAGGGCAGCTGCGCGGCGTACTACCGCTACCGCAACTAGCCCGGACACACCCGCACACCGGCACCACCCACGATTGGAGTTTTCGATATGTCCCATAGCGTTACCGACAGCACCGTCCTGCTGGGCCACGGCTCCGGCGGCCAGATGATGAAGCGCATCATCGATGAGGTCTTTTTGGATGCCTTTGGGTCGCCCGAGCTGCTCGAAGGCAACGACGCCGGCGTCGCCACGCTGCCCGCGAGCGGGCGCATCGCCATGTCGACCGACAGCTTTGTAGTCTCGCCGCAGTTCTTCCCCGGTGGCAACATCGGCCGCCTCGCCGTGTGCGGAACCGTCAACGACGTCGCGACCTCGGGCGCCAACGTGCGCTACCTATCGTGCGGCTTCATCCTCGAAGAGGGCTATCCCATGGATAAGCTCCACCAGATTGTGCAGACGATGGCCGAAACGGCGCACGAAGCGGGCGTGTCCATAATCACGGGCGACACTAAGGTGGTCGAGCGCGGCGGGGCAGACGGCGTCTATATCAATACCGCCGGTGTGGGCGAGGTACCCGCGGGCGTGGCGCTCAGTGGCGCAAACTGCCGGCCCGGCGACGTCATCCTGGTGTCGGGTACACTGGGCGACCACGGCATCGCCATCATGAGCCAACGCGAGGGCCTAGCGTTTTCGAGCACGATCGAAAGCGACGCCGCACCGCTCAACCACCTGATTGCCGATGTGCTTTCCGCAGCACCCGACACACGCTGCTTCCGCGACCCCACGCGCGGTGGCTTGGCGTCCACACTCAACGAGTTTGCCCAGGCCAGCAATGTTGCCATGGAGGTCGACGAGGATGCCGTACCCGTGCGTCCCGACGTGCAGGCCGCCTGCGAGATGCTCGGCTACGATGTGCTGCAGGTGGCAAACGAGGGCAAGATGGTTGCCGTCGTGCCGGCCGAGCAAGCCGATGCGGCGCTGGCCGCCATGCGCGCCGCCCGCTACGGCGAGAACGCCGCGATTATCGGCCGCGTGCTGCCACTTGCCGAGGGCGCCCGCCCCGCCGTGCGCGTGCGCACCGGATGGGGTTCGACCCGCATCCTCGACATGCTCGTAGGAGAGCAGCTGCCGAGAATTTGCTAACGACAAAGGCTCAGGGCTATTAAAGATATTCAGATTCCAAACATGCCCGGCACGCATGCCCAGTATCATGGGGTGCGTTTTACAACTCAAGCGGCAGGAGCACCCATGGCAGCAGCTTTTTCCCACGTGATCTTTGACCTGGACGGCACCATCCTCAACACGCTCGAGGACCTGGCGGCCGCCGGCAACCATACCTGCGAGGCGCACGGCTGGCCCACGTTTGCCGTTGACGAGTACCGCTACAAGGTGGGAAACGGCATGCTCAAGCTGGTCGAACGCTTTATGCCTGCCGAGTATGCGGGCGACAGCCGTATGTTTGAGCAAACGCTTGCCGAGTTTAGGGCTTACTACGGCGAGCACAAGGAGGACCACACCGCCCCCTATGCCGGTACGATCGAGATGCTCGACCGCCTGCGCGCCGCGGGCGTGCAGCTTGCCGTGCTCACTAACAAGGACCACGTCTCGGCGGCTCCGCTTATCGAGAAGTATTTTGGTTCCGAGCGCTTTGCGCTGGTGCAGGGTCGTGTCGACGCGTTTCCACCCAAGCCCGAGGCTCCCGTCACGCTGCATGTAATGGAGGAGCTGGGCGCCGACCCGGCGACCACGCTCTACGTTGGCGATTCGAATGTCGATGTTCTGACCGGCCACAATGCCGGCCTTAAGAGCGCCGGCGTCACCTGGGGCTTCCGCGGCCGAGCAGAGCTCGAAGCCGCCGGCGCCGACTACGTGGTGGACACCCAGGCAGAGCTCGCGGCGCTGATTCTGGGCGAGTAACGAGCGACACTGCTTAACGCAGCTGCGACAATTCTTCCGCGCGGAAAGCGCATCCCGTTTTGGAGCATCAGGGAAACCGCATCCCGTTTCAGAGCAATATTCCGGGTCGCACTTTCCGCAACCCACCCCATCCGGAAAATGCGACCCACTATTCGGCCAAAAACCGGGTCGCGGTTTCCCAAGCACTCGATGCAACGCTAGCACAAGGAATGTCCCCAACTGCCGCCTGGTCATTTAAGAACGTCCATTACAGTCGAAATTGTCAGCCCGGGCCCGTCTCGGGCTACGATT
>CABUHP010000132.1 GCA_902491415.1 uncultured Collinsella sp. | reverse complement strand
TCATGTTGGACCCGACGAAATCGCGGAACCCGAGCCGTATTTGTTCTGCTTTCAACATGATTGGGGTGTACTGACGCCGGCGGAGCGAACGCTGCGTACCATCAAAGGGCTTGCAGAGTTTCATCCCGATTGGGCGTTTTGGGGCTATGACGCGGCGCTTTTGTGGGGTCTGGAGGTGCCGAATGATCTGCTTGGGTCGCGTTTTCTTGTTAAGACGGGTTGTTCGGTGACGTTGAGCGGCGGGTGCAGGTTGTTGCGTCCGCAGATGGCGGGCGCACTCGAACATGTTGATGGCGTGCGGGTGACGTCGTTTTGGCGCACGGTGGAGGATTGCCTACTGCGTGCGCCGTTCTCCTACGGGTTGGCGATTGCCGATTCTGCACTGCGGGCGAAAGGCGTATCACGTGGGGATTTGTGCGAGCGCCTCCGCGCCGATTGCGGGGGCAGGCGAGGGTATCGCAGGGCACAGGTGATTGCGTCGTATGCGGACGGGCTGTCTGAAAACGGCGGCGAGTCTCGGTTCCGAGCATTCTTTATTGCGTACGGCTTTCCGGTTCCGGAGCTGCAGGTGGAGTTTCGCGACCCGCTCGATCCGAGCCAGGTGTTTCGCGTCGACTATTTTTGGCGGCTCGAGGACGGGACGTGTGTCATCGGCGAGCTCGACGGAAAGGGGAAGTACACCTTGCAGAGCGGCGAGGGTCGGGAGTCGGTTGACCCATTCGTGGCAGAGCGTCAGCGGGAATCTCATCTGACAATGCTCGGGCATAAGGTGCTTCGGTTTACGTTTAACGAACTCAAAGGCCCGGGGAAGCTAGTCGAGAAAATGAGGCTGCCGGGTATTCCGCGACGGCCCGATTTGGCTGAGGAGTGGAGACGTCAGTGGTATGGGCGCTGAGAGGTTTCGTCTCGATCTGTAACGTTTAGAGGTTGTTTGAGCTCGTAATTGTTACAGATCGAGACAAGTCGGTGAAACGTCGACCGAATGTCTCGATCTGTAACATCAAGGGGCCCAATAACCCTGTACCTGCTACAGATCGAGACATTTCCCTGGTGTCGTTGGGGTGGGACTGCAGCGTATTCCGTCTCCCACATCCCCTCTTCCTTCCGTTAACCGATATGCTCGACTTTAGGTCGCTGCATTAGGTGATAATGGACAAATGTTCAAGTTAATCGTGAGGGAGGAGCTCGATATGGCATCTGCCGATCGTTCCACGTTGTTTATCAATGCGACCATTCTGGATGGTTCGGAACATATGGAGCCGCAGCCCGATATGGCCGTGACTGTTGAGCGCGGCGTCATCACCTGGATAGGGCCGAGTGCTGTGGCGCAGGCGCCTGCAGGTGCCGAGGTTATCGACCTGGGTGGTGCGTATCTCATGCCCGGTCTCATCAATATGCACGTGCACCTGTGCGGCTCGGGCAAGCCTGTCTCGGCCGGCGATGCGGGAGCGCTGATGAAGAAACTCGATAATCCCGTGGGGCGCGCCATCGTGCGCCGCATCCTCAAGGGCAGTGCCCAGCAGCAGCTGGCAAGCGGCGTGACCACGGTGCGCGGCGCGGGCGACCCGTTGTTTGCCGACATTGCCGTGCGCGACGCTATCGACGCCGGCAAGTATCAGGGTCCGCGCCTGGTAGCGCCGGGAACGGGCGTCACGGTGCCGGGCGGCCATGGTGCGGGCTTGTTCGCCCAGGTGGCCAACAGCCCCGTCGAGGCAGCCGAGCAGGTGCGAGACCTGTATGCGCGCGGTGCCGATGTCATCAAGCTGTTCGTGACGGGCGGTGTGTTCGATGCGACCGAGGTGGGCGAGCCGGGCGTGCTGCGTATGCCGGTGGAGGTTGCCGCGGCGGCGTGCAAGGCGGCGCACGAGGTGGGCCTGCCGGTTATGGCTCATGTCGAGAGCACCGAGGGCGTGAAGGCCGCGCTTGAGGCCGGGGTCGACACGATCGAGCACGGTGCCCCGATGACGCCCGAGATCCTGGAGCTGTACCGTGGCGCCGCAGGCACACAGCTCGAGGGACGTGCGCCCAGCGTTACCTGCACTATCAGCCCGGCGCTGCCGTTTGTGTTGCTCGATCCGGAGAAGACCCATTCGACTGACACGCAAAAGAAGAACGGCGACATCGTGTGCTCGGGCATCATTGAGAGCGCCCGTGCCGCACTGGAAGCTGACGTTAAGGTGGGCCTTGGCACGGACTCGAGCTGCCCGTTCGTGACGCAGTACGACATGTGGCGTGAGGTGGCCTATTTTGCCAAGTATGTCGGCGTGAGCAACGCCTTCGCGCTGCATACGGCTACGCAAGTCAACGCCGAGCTGCTGGGGCTGGGCGGCGAGACCGGTACGATCGAGTGCGGCAAGGCCGCCGATATCTTGGTGATGCGCAAGAACCCGCTCGATGACCTGTGCGCTCTGCGTGAGCCGATATATGTGATGTGTCGCGGTGATCTGGTACGCAAGCTCAAGGTGAAGCGTATTCCCGAGGTGGACGCCGAGCTCGACGCGATTATGGCCATGCCTGCCGAAGCGCTGGCAGAGGAGCTGGCCCGCGACGGTGTGGCGTAGATGTGACAAAGGTGCAGCTCCGTTGCCGCATACAAAAAGCCGAGGTCTCAACACGAGGCCTCGGCTTTTTTATCGAACAAATACTTAAGATTTGGGACAAACAAACCTGATTAATTTGTCCCGCGTGCGGGCGCTAGGAGCGGGTTTCCATCTTGGCGTGGCACTTGGGGCAGGTGACGCGGATCTTGCCTTTGCCCTTGGGAACGGAGAGCATCTGGCCGCAGTTGGGGCACTTGAGATAGGCCGTGGTTTTGCGGCCCTTCCACATCTTCTTGGCTGTGCGCTTGGCACGTTCAAAGTCTTCCTTGCTAGTACCGGCTGCACGCGAGGCGTTGGCCGCTGCAGCTCCGCCGCCCAAGCTAGCTACAAACTTGCCCAAGCCGGGGACGTTTGCAGTCGCGGCGACAAAGGCCGCGTTTTCCTTGCGACGTGCGTCGATGTTTTTGGACAGGCCGCGCAGCACGCCGATCACGATGACGGCGATAGCGATCCAGCTGAGCCACTGGATACGGGCCATCAATCCGATCATCGCGATGACAATGCCGGCAAAACCCATCACGATGGTGAGTTCATCGGCACCATTGCGGCCCTTCATAAAGTCATTCATGCAAATTGCCTTTCGTTCGATATGCTGCACGCCTTTATACCCGATTTAGAGCAAGGGGGACAGGTCAATCTGCACCAAGGTGGTGCAAACATACCTGTCCCCGATGCACCAAGAAGGTGCAAAGCAGTCCGTCCCCAATGCCCCAATTACTTGGAGAGCTTGTCGACGACGCGTTCGATCTCGGCGAGCTTGGCGGCTTTGAGGTCTTCGTCGCCCGATTCGATTGCCGAAGTCACGCAGCCCTCGATATGCGCCTTGAGCACGTCGGCGTTGATGCGCGCAATGAGCGCCTGCGTTGCCATGAGCTGCGTGGAAATATCGACGCAGTAGCGGTCCTCCTCGACCATCCGCAGGATGCCGTCGATCTGACCGCGTGCCGTCTTGAGCATGCGGGTCACCGATTTATGGTCTGCCATCATGGCGGGTCCTCGTTTCTGGTCGGGGTGCGCGTGGGTCGTTACGCGGCGGTTACGGACAGGGCGTGGAACTTCTCGCCGGCGCCCTCGACGGCGGCGACGAGCTGCTCGGCGGTCACGGTGTCGGCGCACTCCACCTGGACGGTCTGGGTCTCGTGATCGGCGTCGGCGTCGGTCACGCCGGCCACGTTGAGCAACGCCGTCTCGACGGTGGCGTCGCAGTGGCCGCACATGAGGCCGGAAGTCTTAATTGTGAAACGCATGGATATTCCTCTCTGTTGTGTCGGCTTTCCCAGGCACCCGACCTTGACCTTCAAACCGTCGCTCGCGTACCAAAGTACGCGTCGCTCCTCTTTCAGGTCAATCTCGGGCACCTGGAAAACCCGTTCTAAATGGACTTAATGGTGAGCCTATTTTGCCACTTTGGATCTAAAAGTTCGCAGGCGCAGAGCGTTGCTTACGACACATACGCTCGACAGGCTCATGGCCGCAGCGCCAAACATCGGCGAGAGCTGCCATCCGGTGAGCGGGAAGAACACGCCCGCCGCCAGCGGAATGCCGATGCCGTTGTAGAACAGCGCCCAGAACAGGTCCTGCTTGATGTTGCGGATCGTGGCGCGCGAAAGCTCGATGGCTCGGGCGACGTCCATGAGGTCGCTGCGCATGAGAACCACGTCGGCGCCCTTCTTGGCGATGTCGGCGCCGGTGCCGATAGCAAGGCCCACGTCGGCGCGCGCCAGGGCGGGGGAGTCATTGATGCCGTCGCCCACCATGGCGACCTTGCTGCCCGCATCCTGCAGATTGCGCACGTGGCGCTCCTTGTCGGCGGGGAGGACGTCGGCGATGACCTGCTTGCTGTTCAGTCCCACGCGGCGGGCGATGGCCTCGGCCGTCACGCGGTTGTCGCCGGTGAGCATGCGCACGTCGACGCCAAGCGAGCGCAGTGCGGCGATGGCCCCGGCGCTCGTCTCCTTGACCTCGTCAGCCACGGCAATGGTGCCGGCAAGCTCGCCGTTCTTGGCAAAGAACAGCGGCGTCTTGCCCTCGGCGGCAAATTGTTCGGCAAGACCCGCGGGCACGGTAACGCCCAGCTCGTCCATCAGGCGTACGTTGCCGGCTGCAATGGCGTTTTGCCCCTCGCGTGCCGTAACGCCTCGCCCGGGCACGGCAGTAAAGTCCTCGACCATGCGCGCGACGATCCCGCGTGTCTCGCACTCGGCCATAATCGCTTCGGCCAGCGGGTGCTCGCTCGAGCGCTCCAACGCGGCGGCCAACTTGAGCAGCGCCTTTTCGCTCATGGCGGGCGAGCCGTCAGCGCGCGTGGCTACCACGATATCGGTCACGGCAGGCTTGCCGCGGGTGACCGTGCCCGTCTTATCGAGCACCACGGTGCCCACGCTGCGCAGGTTCTCCAGCGCCTCGGCGCTCTTAAACAGAATGCCCATCTCGGCGCCCTTGCCGGTGCCGACCATAATGGCGATGGGCGTGGCCAGGCCCAGCGCGCACGGGCAGCTGATCACCAGCACAGCGACGGCGGAGGTGAGCGCCTCATTCACGTCGCCGGTCAGTGCCATCCACACCACAAAGGTCACGGCCGAGATCACGAATACCACGGGCACGAACACGCCGGCGACCTTGTCGGCCATGCGGGCGATGGGCGCCTTGGTGGCGTTGGCGTCCTCGACGAGCTGGATAA
>CABUHP010000131.1 GCA_902491415.1 uncultured Collinsella sp. | reverse complement strand
TCGGAGCCGTGGATCACGTTGGCGTTGACATCGACGGCAAAGTCGCCGCGGATGGTACCAGGAGCAGCGTCAAGCGGGTTGGTAGCGCCCATGAGGGTGCGCATCTTAGCAACAGCGGAGAGACCGGAAACGACCATCTTGACGACCGGACCGCTCGTCATAAAGTCGCAGAGACCGCCAAAGAAGGGCTTGTCGGCCAGATGGGCGTAGTGCTCCTCGACGGTAGCGCGCTCGAGCGTGGTCATCTCCATGCGCTCGATGACAAGACCGCTGCGCTCAATGCGAGCAACAATCTCGCCGATTTTGCGATCGCGCACGGCGTCGGGCTTAATCATGATGAAGGTCTTCTCGATAGCCATAAAAGTAGCCTTTCAAGTAGGTTCGCGCGTGCCCAAGTCCCATTCCGGCACCCGCCTGGACTGCATCGTAACAGAGTTTTAGCTGCAGTTAAACAAAAAGCTGTTTATTGAAACGCTGCAATTTATTAAAGCGCTCCATATGTGTCACTTCTGTTTCGAAGCCCGATTAGAGTACCATCCGACCGCCCATCAACCGCATCGAACAGAGCAGGCGGTCGGTTGCCGCCCGCGAACGTAACCCCTTCACAACCTGCCCAAAGGTCCTACAGAAGTTCTCGACAAGCCCCTCCCCCATAGCAACAAAATACGGGCTCCCACATCAGCAGGCGCCCGTAAAGGGAAAACGATTTATCAATAAATGGACAATACGTCTTCAGCCAAACCTCTACTTTGCCCCGTGACCCATCTCGACGACCTTGGTTAGCGATCCAAACACACCTTCGTCGACCACGAGCTGCGCCTCGGCGCGCTGCAGCTGCACGGCAACGGCGGCAGGGGCGGTACCGCCCTCGGTCGTACGCGCGGCGACAATTGAGGGGATGTCGAGCGCCTCGGTAATATCGCGTTCAAAGAGCGGGCTTGCCTCCTGGAACACCTCAAACGGCAGGTCCTCAAGATTGCAGCCACGCTTCTCACACATCAGGACCAGATGGCCCACCACGGCATGTGCCTCGCGGAACGGCAGGCCACGCTTAGCCAGGTAATCGGCAACATCGGTGGCGGCAAGGTGCCCCACGCCGCACTCGCGCGCCATGGCATCCTCGTTGACGGTCCAAGTCGAAATCATACCGGCCATAACCGACAGGCACTGCATGAGCGTATGGGCGGTATCGAGCGCGCCCTCCTTGTCCTCCTGCAAGTCCTTGTTATAAGCAAGCGGCAGGCCCTTCATGGTCACGAGCAGCTGCACCAGGTTGCCATACACACGGCCGCTCTTGCCGCGGATAAGCTCGGCAAAGTCGGGATTCTTCTTCTGCGGCATGATGGACGAGCCGGTGGAGTACGAGTCGGAAAGCGTGATAAAGCCAAATTCGGAGCTCGACCACAGCACGATCTCCTCGGAAAGACGCGACAGGTGCATGGCCATGACGGAGCCGGCGTAATGCAGATCGAGCAGGAAATCGCGGTCGGAAACCGCATCGAGCGAGTTGGGAATCACGCCCGCAAAGCCAAGTTCGGCAGCCGTCATCTGACGATCGAGCGGATAGCTCGTGCCGGCAAGCGCGGCAGCACCCAGCGGGCAGTTGTCGGCGGCATCAAAGGCTGCCTTCAGGCGTGTAAAGTCGCGCGCGAACATCCAGGAATACGCCAGCAGATGATGCGACAGCAGCACGGGCTGAGCGTGCTGCATGTGCGTGTAGCCCGGCAGAATTACCTTGTCGTACTTCTTGGCCGCATCCACCAGCACATGGCGCAGCTCAAGATTGGCCTCCATAAGCTCCTTGGCCAGCGCCTTGACGCCCAGGCGTGTGTCGGTCGCCACCTGGTCGTTGCGCGAACGTCCGGTATGCAAGCGCTTACCGGCCTCGCCGATGCGACGCGTCAGCTCGCTCTCGATGGACATATGAATGTCTTCGTCGTTGATGTCGAAGGTGAAGTTGCCGGCATCGATATCCTGTTCGATTTCGGTCAGGCCCTTGGCAATCGCCTGCACGTCCTCGGCACTGATGATGCCCTGGGCCGCCAGCATTTTGGCATGCGCCTTAGAGCCGGCGATATCCTGCTTATAGAGATGTTTGTCGACCGGCAGCGACGCGCCAAACTCCTGCGTGACCTCGGCCACACCTGCCTCAAAACGACCGCCCCAAAGAGCCATGGAACCGTCCCCTTTCTCCAAATACCAAAACAAGCGCCCAAAGCAATGCGCCATATCGCTAAAGCGATTTTTCAACCGCTAGTTTTACACATTCCCCACCGTGTGCGGAGCCATGTAGCTAATTTGCAAAGAAGTGACGCGCCATGCACTTGGCGCCCAACGTCTCCCTCCGGATGTTGCCCTGCGAACCATCGATCCAGGCCTTCAGGCTCATAGGGACGTCCTCGACCCTTGCAGCATCGAACTCGGGCGCGAGGGCAAGTAAAGCATGCGCGATAGCATTGAACATAATGGATACTCCTCATATATATAGGCGCAGAGCCGCCAAATTGATAGAAGGAGCCCCGCCGGACAACCCCGGCGGGGCTCGGACTCAGCCACAGTTGCGGCATCATATATGCGGGCGGAACGTAGGGGCCACCGATGTTAAGAAGTGTCAGCAAGCATAACGAAAGGTAGGGACCCCGTGCGCCCGTTATGTATCACGCGGATGGGCCGCGCGGATACCAAGGGAAGGAGGCGCTAGGCCTGGGCGGCAGCAGAGCTGGGGCCCTGGACCTTTGCCCACGTCTTGAGCGACAGCGTATCGATCTCGATAAAGCCGGCGCTGGCCTTCTCGTCAAACGTGGTGTCGCGGTCGTAGGTAGCCAGGCCGTAGTCGTAGAGGCTGAAGGGACTCTTGCGGCCGACGACATGGCAGTTGCCCTTAAAGAACTTCAGACGGACAGTGCCGGTCACGAACTTTTGCGTGTCGGCCATAAAGGCATCGAGCGCGTTTTTGAGCGGGCTGTACCACTGGCCGTTGTACACGGCGGTGGCCCAATCCTGCTCGAGCTTGATCTTGGTCTTGAGCAGGTCGCCCTCGACGCAGATGTCCTCGAGCGCCTTGTGGGCGGTGATGAGCGTCAGGGCGCCGGGAACCTCATAGCACTCGCGGCTCTTGAGGCCCACCAGACGATCCTCGACCAGGTCAAGACGGCCAAAGCCGTTGTCGCCCGAAATCTTGTTGAGGGCGATGACGATCTCGGAGAGCTTCATCTTCTTGCCGTCGACGGCGACAGGCTTGCCGGCCTCAAACTCGATCTCGGTATAGGTCGGGGCGTCAGGCGTGTCCTCGGGGTTCTTGGTCATAACCCAAGCGTCATCGAGCGGCTCATTCCAAGGGTCCTCCAGGTGACCGCACTCGATGGCGCGACCCCACAGGTTGTCGTCGATGGAGTAGGGGTTATCGTTGGCACCCTCGGGAACCGGCACGTTGTGGGCGTGGGCATAGGCGACCTCGTCGGGACGGCACTTCAGATCCCACTCGCGCACCGGGGCGATAACCTTGAGCTCAGGGTCGAGGGCCTTGACGGCAGCCTCAAAACGAACCTGGTCGTTACCCTTGCCGGTGCAGCCGTGGGCGACGTAGGTCGCGCCAAACTCGTGGGCGACCTCAACAAGCTTCTTGGCAAGCAGCGGGCGAGACAGGGCGGAGAGCAGCGGATACTTGTTCTCGTACATGGAGTTTGCTGCGATGGCTTTGGTCAGGAACTCATCGGAGAACTCGTCGCGCAGGTCGAGCACCTGGCAATCGAGAACGCCCAGGTCGAGCGCCTTCTGCTTCTTGGCATCCAGTCCGGTCTCTTCCTGGCCCACGTTGCCGCAGACGCAAACGACATCGAGATTCTTCTCGTCCTGGAGCCACTTGACACATACGGATGTATCAAGACCACCGGAATATGCGAGAACGACTTTTTCCTTGCTCATGGCTGTTTCCTTTCGCCCTTGGTAGCTAGTTAGAACATCGGTCAGTTGCAAGTCATTTCAAGGTCATATACCGTGCAATATCAGGTTAAATAGCAAAAATCAGCACATACATGCCCTAGAAACATGCAGCAATGTCGTGCTAAAACCCAACGACCTCAAAATGACTCTGTTGAGGCAATTCGCCCCATGCGGACAGAGACGATTGTTATCGTCGTCGGGAAATTGCGCGCTGGCGTCGGATGGCATTGTCTGCAGTGGTGATGATCTTTACGAACTGCATCTGCCTCTCCTTTCACGTATCGCCGGGCGCAATTCAAATATCGTAAACGGTACCTTTTACTCGGTAAGCGGTTGTTTTTCCGTCTCCGTTTTCGATGGTCGCTATATTACGCTAAAGTGCCCGCAGCACAAGCGACAAATTCAAATTTCTGAAAAGTTTTTTCATTACTTTGTGAAGCGTGGTGCAAATACGCACCATTCCTGCGAAAATACGCTCGACTACTAGTTGATGGTTATAACGTCTGAAACAATCTCGAAACGAAAGGCGCATTTTTATGCAAACTTACGAATCGGACGCCAACATCGGCAACATTAAGATTCTCGCCGTCGATATGGACAAGACGCTGCTGACCGACGAGCGTGTGCTGCCCCAGGGTCTTGATGAGCGCCTGGACAAGCTCGCCGACGCCGGCATCGTATTCTGCCCCGCCAGCGGACGTCCCGCCCCCAAGCTCGAGGAGATGTTCGAGGGCATCAAGAACCGTCTCGCCTTTTGTCCCGACAACGGAGCTTGCGTGATCTATCGCGGCAGCTATATCTATAAGAGCAATATTGACGTGGAGCTGTATCAGCAGGTCTTGAGCCGTGCCTCGGAGGATCCTCGCGCTGTCCCCGTCCTGTGCTGCTTCGACGAGTTCTACGTGCTTGCCCGCGACCATCAATACCACGACGAGATCAGCGTCTACTACAACACAATCAACTACGTCGACAGCTTTGAGGGCATTGATTTCGAGTCCAACAAGATTTCGGTCTTCTTCCCCGGCTACGACGCCGAGCCCGCTTTCCGCGAGACCTATAGCCCCGAGTTCTCGGACAAGCTCTACGTCACCAACGCTGGGCGCGAGTGGATCGACTTTATGAACCTGGGCGTCGACAAGGGCGCCGGCGTCGCGCACCTGTGCGAACACCTGGGCATCGATATCGCCGACGCCGCCGCCGTGGGCGATACGTACAACGACATCCCCATGCTGGAGCGCGTCGGTCACAGCTTTATCGTGGACAATGCCGAGGAGCACATGAACGCGCATGCCAAATGGCGCATTCCGAGCAACAACGACGGGGGCGTACTGACGCTCATCGACGCCATCTTGGCGGCTCGGTAGCCGTCCCATCGGACCTGGCCGGGC
>CABUHP010000130.1 GCA_902491415.1 uncultured Collinsella sp. | reverse complement strand
GAAACGAGCCCGGCTCGCGGACATCAACGATCAGATGGCGGTAGCGCTCGTGTTCGATCGCCGCCGGCAAAAGATCAAAGCCCACGACCTCGTGACCTTCATCCAAAAAGCGCTGCACACACGCGGCTCCGATACCGCCCGAAGCGCCCGTGATCAAAACCCGCATACTTGCTCCTTAGGCGGTTGCGTGGCGCTCGAGGTACTCGGAGCCCACATTCTCGCGCTCCCAGCCGCGCACGACCTTGTAGCCCACGGGGCTCAGGAAGACCTCGCACAGCAGCTCGGCGACAGCGCCGGTCAGCGAGCACATAAGGACCTGCACCCAGGTCCAACCAAAGAATGTGTGGCTCACCACAATGGCAAAGACCAGGTTGTCGATAAACTGGCCAACGCCCGTGGACACATAGGAACGGAAGGCAAAGCTCGCAAAGTTATTCTTTTTGAGCATACGGCCAAGCGACTGGTTGAGCGTGGAGTTAACCACGGCAGAGACGAGCACGGCAAGCGAAGAGCCCAGCACCACGTACCAGGTGCCGCCGATGGTGGCGTTAAGGGCGGTATTGACCTCGATCATGCCCGTGTCGTAGTAGGCGCCCCACATGCCGGGCGTGAGCGAGCATGCCCAAAAGCACAGGCTCACGGCCAGGTTGACCAGCAGCGCGAGGATAGAGATTTTGATGGATGCCTTGGCGCCAAAGCGCTTGCAGATCATGTCCTGGCACAAAAACGAGACCCAGCTCACCACAAAGCCGCAATCGAGTGCCAGATACGGCAGGCTGATGAGCTCCTTGTTGGCCAGCAGGTTCATCATGATGACGCTCACGAAAAACAGCGAAACCGTTGCCGCGGGAATGCTCCGCAACAGGACCTTATAGTCCTCCATGACCTTCTTGATCATTATGTACTCCTTTGGTTTTAGGTTTAACGAGCAGGATATCGGACCCGAACTGCTCGGACGCCCCGGTCTTGAGACGACGGTGGGTATAATAGCCGCTCACACGGCATAAGGCAAGCAAACGGCGCGGCAGCCCCGCAGGGCCACCGCGCCGATGCGTTAAAAGGCCACGTTGCCAAACTCCGACAGGATAAGGTCGGGGTTGTGGTCAGTTGCCCAATCCACGTTCCACGGGCTCGTGAACAGCAGCAGCTTACCGCCGCGCATGTCCTCGACGCGCAGTGTGTCGCGCGTGAGCGAAAGACCCGGGATATCGATGGTGTCGGGGTCGTTCTGGATCCAGCGGATGTCCGTATAGGGCAGTGGCTGGCGACGAACCTCAACACGGTACTCGGCCTTGAGGCGGCGCTCGAGCACCTCAAACTGCAGCACGCCGACCACGCCCACAATGACGCTCTCCATGCCGGCACCCAGTTCGCGGAAGATCTGGATGGCACCCTCCTGGGCAAGCTCCTCCATGCCCTTGACGAACTGCTTGCGCTTGAGCGTGTCGACCTGCGTAATGCGAGCGAACATCTCGGGGGCAAACGTCGGGATCTGCGGATACTGCACGTGGCGCTTGCCAGAGCACACAGTGTCGCCGATGCTAAAGATACCCGGATCGAACAGGCCCACGATATCGCCCGCGTACGCCTCGTCAACAATCGCACGGTCATCGGCCATCATCGAGGTGCCAGTAGCAAGCTTAAGCTTGCGGTTGCCCTGCACGTGGAAGGCGTCCATGCCGCGCTCGAACTTGCCCGAGCAAATGCGCACAAAGGCGATGCGGTCGCGGTGGTTCTTGTCCATGTTGGCCTGGATCTTAAACACAAAGCCGCTAAAGTCGTCGCGGCAGGGATCGACCGGCTCGCTGGTGAGCGTATCGGTATAGGCGCGCGGCGTCGGGGCCAGACGCAGGAACTCCTTGAGGAAGGGCTCCACGCCAAAGTTGGTGAGCGCCGAGCCAAAGAACGCCGGGCTCAGCTTGCCGCAGGCCACAGCATCCAAGTCGAGCTCGTCGCCAGCGCCATCGAGCAGCTCGATGTCGTCCATCAGGTTCTTATGGTTCTCCTCGCCGATGAGCTCATCCATGGCAGGGTCGCCCAGCTCGGCCTCAACCTCGGCGACCTTCTTGGTGGCGTTGGCGTGGCCGTCGCCCTCGAAGGCAATGACGCGACGAGTCTGACGGTCGAACACGCCGCGGAAGTTGCGGCCGCTGCCGATCGGCCAGTTCATGGGATACGTATTGATGCCCAGGACATTCTCGATCTCTTCCATGAGCTCAAACGGATCGCGAGCCTCGTGGTCGAGCTTGTTCACAAAGGTAAAGATGGGAATGTGGCGCAGCGTACAGACCTTAAAGAGCTTTTTGGTCTGGGCTTCGACGCCCTTGGCGCCGTCGATGACCATAACAGCAGCGTCGGCGGCCATAAGGGTACGGTAGGTATCCTCCGAGAAGTCCTGGTGGCCGGGGGTATCGAGGATGTTGACGCAGGCGCCGTTGTAGGTGAACTGCAGCACCGAGGAGGTAACGGAGATACCGCGCTCCTTCTCGATGTCCATCCAGTCCGAGACGGCATGCTTGGCCGAGCTCTTGCCCTTGACCGAGCCGGCAGTCTGGATGCTGCCGGTATAGAGCAGCAGCTTCTCGGTAAGTGTGGTCTTACCGGCGTCCGGGTGGCTGATGATCGCGAATGTGCGGCGCGACGAGATTTCATCCGACAGGCTTGCCATGCGGATCCTTTCTTGCATTGAGTGCATTACGTCGTTGTAACCGCACTATTGTAGCCGCGAAATCCCGCTCTAGGGCGCCTATCAGGACAAATTCATCAGTTGGGGCCTAGGGTAGCAGTCGATGGCGGCACTCCGCAGCAGTTCGTCTCAATCTGTAACATCTAGACGGTTTTTGAACCTCTACCTGTTACAGATTTAGACAAACAGGTGGACGTCCCAGAAAGATCTCGATCTGTAACATCTAGCCACTCAAAACGGGTCCATCTGTTACAGATTGAGATATAAGGATAGACGGGTGGCCAATGTCTCGATCTATAACATCTAGCAGCCAAAATCTTCTCCAGATGTTACAGATTGAGACAACCAGGTGGGGCCCGCCAGCAAAATCTCAATCTGTAACAGGTAGCCGTCCAAATCGGTTCCAGATGTTACAGATTGAGATGAATGAACGAGCGGACAATCCGTATTTACCTCTTGCGCAACTGTGCATAGTGTATATATACTGTGCTTACCGGTTATATACACGTGTAGCCCAACAGCTAAGGAGCCGCTGTGGACATCATCCTATCCAATTCGAGCGACAAACCCATCTACGAGCAGATAAGCTCGCAAGTCAAAGCTCAGATCTTATCGGGCGCACTCGCTGCGGGAGCCAAACTCCCCAGTATCCGTGCACTTGCGAGCGACCTAGGCGTGAGCGTCATCACCACCAAGCGCGCCTACGCCGACCTGGAGCAGCTCGGGTTTATCTGCACCGTGCAGGGCAAGGGCTGTTTTGTCGCCGAGGGCAACCAGGAGCTCTTGCGCGAAAACCAGCTCTGCCATATCGAAGAGCTGCTTGCGAAAGCGGCAAGCCAAGCCGAAGCCTTGGGCGTCACGCGCGACAAGCTGCACGAAATGCTCGACCTGGTAGCCCCCGAAACCATGCAGTAGCCATCTGCAAGAAAGGCTATACCATGCAAAACTTGTTAGAACTCAAAGGCATTTCACGCCGTGTGAGCGACCGTTTTTCGCTGCGTGACGTCACGCTTGCCGTGGAGCCTGGCCAGATCGTTGGCTTTGTGGGCGCAAATGGCGCTGGCAAAACAACGACGATTCGAGCCGCGCTCGGGCTTATCAAACTCGATGCCGGCTAGGTGCACCTGTTTGGGCAGCGCTGTGGCGCCGACGCACCCGGTGAAGCGCAGCGCTGCTTGCGCACCCGTGTCGGTCTCGTGCTGGACACGTGTCCTTTCCCTTCAACGCTCAAGGTGGGCCAGATCGAGGCACTCGTAGGCCCGGCGTACCCCACGTGGGACCGCAAAACGTTCGCCGGATTCATCGACCGATTTGGCCTCGATCCCAAGACAAAGGTCAAGGACCTCTCCCGCGGCATGGGCATGAAACTGCAGCTTGCCTGCGCGCTCAGCCACCAGGCCAAGCTGCTCGTTTTGGACGAAGCCACCGCGGGCCTCGATCCCATGGCACGCGAGGAGCTGCTCGATGAGCTGCTCGCCTTTGTTTCCGACGGCCTGCACAGCGTGCTGCTCTCGAGCCATATTACGTCCGACCTCGATCGCGCCGCCGACCGCGTCATCTGCATCGATAACGGCTCGATTATTTTTGACCTGCCGCGCGAGGACATTACCGACCGCGTCGGCATCGCCCACTGTACCCAAGCACAGGCCGCCGAGCTTATGGCTTGCGTCGAAGGCGCCCGTGCCGTCCACCACGCCTATAGCGTGGACGTGCTCGTGCCCAACCGTCGCGAAACGCTCGAGGCCTTCCCAGAGATTCCCTGCGATCGGGCAACCATTGATGACTATCTGCGCCTCATGCTGAAAGGGGCTTCGAAATGAAACGCGCCTTTATGTCCGAGCTCGCCATCGTTCGCACGCTCACCCCGAGCATCGCGGGCGTCGGCCTGTTCATCTTCGTCGTGCTAACCCTTGCCAACGCGTCGGATGGCGATTCCGGCATGAGCGCCGGCGCCTGTGCGGTCAGCGCAATGTCGCCCATCATAATCATGAACTCGCTAGCTGGCTACGACAACCAAAACGGCTGGGAGCGTTATCGAGCAACGTTGCCTCTCACGCGCAAAGACATAATTTGCGCACGCTACCTGTGCATCGTTGTCTTCTCGGCCATCATGGCCTGCGCCGCCGTGCTTTTGAACATCATCGCCCTTCCGTTCTTCAACAGCGCGGGCGTGGCCTCGACAGGACAAACCATCTTTGAGATCGCAATTGCCTCGGCAGCATCGATGCTCATCTCCCTCATGATGGTGTTCTTGGCACAGCCGCTGTTCTTCCGATTTGAACACATGGAGGCACTGCGCCTATCCGTTGGCCTGTTTGCCCTAGTCGGATGCCTTACCATGGCAGCGCTGAGCTCCTCCAACCCCATCAGCAACTGGCTCATGTCGATTGCCGGGGCGAATCCCGATCCTGCCGTCCTTGGCTGTCTGTGTGCAGGAATTGCCGTACTGGTGCTCGCACTATGCGCAATCAGCTGCACCGTCAGCACCAAGGTTTATCGAGTACGCGATCTGTAGCCACACGAGTCTCAATCCGCGAAGGACGCGATCGCCCCCCTCCCCGCAAATCTGTGGCAAAGGGCATGTCCCCGGCGTGCGCCACTGTACTACTTGCGCAGCGGCTTGGGCAGCGGAATGCCGGCGGCGATGGCGGCGGCGATGATC
>CABUHP010000129.1 GCA_902491415.1 uncultured Collinsella sp. | reverse complement strand
TCGATAAAGGCATTCGCCTCATCCTCGGACTCAATATGGACCAGCTGGGCAATAAACCGGCTCTTGCGGTCCACAAACTCGCTCGAAACCTCAATATTCGATTGCAGAGTAAAATAGCTGTCCAACAAAGCCCCTCAACAAAATAAAGCGCAGCAACAAACAGCCTCAATAATACGGCAAAGACAGCACCGTTGACCTCGCCAACAAGAACGGAAACGCCAATGATACCGTCACCAACAGCGAGAACCCGTCAGCGCGAGCAAGGTGCCTTGAAAGACAAGGGCATTGACCTTATGGTCATGCCCGAAGGCTTGAAAGGCAGATTGCCGCGCTGACGGGTTCGCAGCGTCAACAAAGTGCTGAGTGGGCCGATAAGCCGGGTTCTGTCGTGAACGGTCATTTATCTTGTCTGCACGTTACCACGCAGCTCCACGCACGCTACCCGAACGCGGACCGGGCCGGCCCATAGCGTCCCTATTCGCGCTTGCTCCGGATGGGGCTTGCCAAGCCGCCGTGTTGCCACGACGCTGGTGGTCTCTTACACCACCGTTTCAGCTTTTCCCTTTACGCCTTGCGGCGCAGGTGGGAGTCTTCTTTTCTGCGGCGCTTTCCGTCGGATCACTCCGCCCGGCCGTTAGCCGGCATCCCGCCCTCTGGAGCCCGGACTTTCCTCACGCGTGCTGCAAGCAGCACATCGCGCGACCGTCTGGCCCACTCAGCAGTGCAAGAGTGTAGCACACCGTTGCCGCAGGCAATGGCACAACACAAGCGTTCGACACGATAAACCAAGAATCACGCCATGCAGTACAATAGGGTTGTCGATGGGCAACGTCGTCAGTCGAGACGCGACCGCGCTCCGCACCCCTCCGTCTACTCGGTGTGTTCCCGCCTCCTCCCCGAGGCGGGATGTCGGCATTTTTTCATGCACCGACAACCCAATAGCCTGCAGACAGCCCGGACAGCATTGCGCCCGGGTTGTATCGCGCACATCAGCAGCAAATGCAAAAAGGGACCCGTCCATTGCGGACGGATCCCTTAAAACAAGTGATCGTCAAACCGATTTACTCGGCGTCGGTCTCCTCGTCCTTCTTCTCGGAAGGCAGCGGGGTAACCTCGATCTCAACGCCCAGAGTCTCAGCAGCAGACTTCATGGACAGGGAGATACGACGACGGTCGAGGTCGATCTCCATGACCTTGACCTGAACCTTGTCGCCCACGTGGGTGACCTGAGAAGGCTGGTCGACGTGCTTGTTGGCCATCTCGGAGATGTGCACCAGGCCCTCGATGCCCTCGCCCAGGTCGACGAAAGCGCCGAACGGGACAAGCTTGGTCACAGTGCCCTCGACGATAGCGCCGACGGGGTACTTCTTGACCAGTGCGCGCCACGGATCCTCGGTGGTCTGCTTGAGACCCAGGGAGATGCGCTCGCGGTTGAGATCGACGTCGAGAACCTCGACCTCGACCTCCTGGCCGACCTTGACAACCTCGGAAGGATGGTTGACGTGGTTCCAGGAGAGCTCGGAGATGTGGATGAGGCCGTCGATACCGCCGAGGTCGACGAAGGCGCCGAAGTCGACGATGGAGGAAACGGTGCCCTGGAGACGCATGCCAGACTTGAGCTTGGACAGGATCTCGGAGCGCTCGGCCTTACGGGACTCCTCGAGCACGACGCGACGGGAGAGGACGACGTTGTTGCGGTTGCGGTCCATCTCGATGACGCGGGCCTCGATGCGGGTGCCCATGTAGGAGGTGAGGTCCTTGACGCGACGGAGGTCGACGAGGGAAGCGGGCAGGAAGCCACGCAGGCCGATGTCGAGGATCAGGCCGCCCTTGACAACCTCGATAACCTCGCCCTCGACGTTCTCGCCGGAGTTGAACTTCTCCTCGATGCGGTTCCAAGCACGCTCGTACTCGGCACGCTTCTTGGACAGGACCAGACGACCGTCCTTGTCCTCCTTCTGGAGAACCAGAGCCTCGATGGGATCACCGAGTGCAACGATGTCTGCAGGGTTAGCGTCCTTGCGGATGGACAGCTCGCGGACCGGGATAACGCCCTCGGACTTGAATCCGATGTCAACGAGCACCTCGTCATGCTCGATCTTAACGACAGTGCCGTTAACGAGATCGCCCTCATCAAAGTCGGTAATCGTACCGTCGATGAGGTTGTTCATCTCCTCCTCGTTGACATCGTCAAGAGAGAAAATGGACGAGTTCTGAATCTCACTCAAAGGTGGACCCCTTTCGAACTACGGGGCCCCGATTGCTAGGACCTACAGAAGGGTGCGACAAGCACACAACGTTTAGGAACACTCGGGAGCCGACAGATACTAATGTGACGCTTATGCAATCACGTTCGTATAGGTTACGGGGAAATGAGTTCGATTTCAAGCGTGAACTGCGATTTTTTACTCGTGTGGAGACTTTTTCGTAATCTTATGAACACACGTCTCCGCAACTTGACGATAACCAGCCAGGCATTCGGCTTTGGGGTAAAGTATCCGGAGCCAACGATTCTAGATCGATTTTTCGAGAAAGGTGCCCGCGTGCTCAAAGCAGTCGTTTTCGATATGGACGAAACGCTTCTTAGCATCAACCTCAACGCGTTCATCCTTCGCTATTTTAAGGATGTCTCTTCGATGCTCGCGGATATCGGGCGCCGCAGCCGCGGTGGCACGATGGCGCGCCTCGGCACCATCCTGGTCGACCTCAACGCCAATCGCCGCAGCGGCACGGACAACCGCACCAATCTTGAGTTTTACCAAGAAGAGGTCGAGCGCCGATGCGGGATCTGCCTCTCCGATCCCCTCATCTACGAGGCGTTTACCTACTATGACCGCGAAATTCTTCCGTACAAGAACGACGAGGTCATTAACGCCCACGCTATGCCGGGCGCGCACGCCGCGCTCCAGGCCGTACAGGACGCTGGACTGCGTTGCGCGCTCTTTACCAACCCCAGCTTTCCCCAGGGGGCCATCGAGTGCCGCATGGGCTGGGGCGACCTGGCCGACGCCCCCTTTGAACTCGTGACGCACATGGGAAACACCACCCGCTGCAAGCCCGATGCCACCTACTATCTAGAGCAGCTTCAGGTGATGGGGCTCGAGCCACACGAGGTCCTTATGGTGGGCAACGATCCCAAACGCGACTTCCCGTCCCCCGATTGCGGCATCCAAACCGCCTTTGTGGGCCAGGGCAAGCCCAGCCGAGCCACCTGGCGCGGAACCATGGAAGACTTCGCCTGCGACTTTAACGCCGTAGTAGAAGCCTTCTACGAACACCAAATAGCCGACGAACTGTCTTAACAGACCTGGGTTTTGCCGATCATGATGTTGAGGATCTCGACGTCGGTATCCTTCATGCCCACGCGGCCTACGTAGCCCATACTGGCGATTGTCTGCTCAACGGTATCTTGGATCAGGCCCTCGCCGGCGCGGAAGCCGCGACCCTGCATGGCCATATCATGGCTCAGAATCGCCGCATCGACGGCAGCCGAGATCTTGGCGGCACAGCTCGCCTTGGCGCCGTCGCACACGATGCCGCCCACGTTGCCGAGCGTATTCGAGACCGTCGCGCCAATCTGTTCGCGCGTGCCACCGCACAGCCAGGTAATCGCAGCGCCGGCACCGCATGCAGCGCAAATAGCACCGCAAAACGCCGAAAGCGCACCAATATAGCTCTTGATATGCACGGCGATAAGATCGGACAGCATCACGGCGCGCACCAGGCGCTCGTGGTCGCAACGCAGGTACTCGGCATACTCCATGACGGGCAATGCGCAGGTAATGCCCTGATTGCCCGAGCCGCACACAATGGCGACCGGCAGCGCGCAACCGTTCATGCGGGCGTCGGACCCGGCGGCCGCACGGGCACGGGCGCGGCAGGCGACGTCATCGGCACGAGCACCCAGCAGCGTACGGCCCACCTCGGCGCCCCAAGCGTGCGCGAGACCCTCGGCACTGATCGCGCCATTCAGCTCAATCTGACGCTCAACGGCAGCGCGGGCGTCCTCAATGTCACCGTCCTCGATAAAGTCGATGATGGTCTCGATCGACATGGGCGTGTCGGCGTTATCTGCCGCACGCTCGGCCACCACGCGCTCGGCGCAGGCGGCGCACTCCCCCGCCGACTTACCGCATACCGGAATACCGTCGAGCGTATGGCACGTGACATTAGTGTGGTGATCGGTAATCTCGACGACCGCGGTATGGCCCCCGGCCGTCGCAGTCACCTTGATGTAGAGGTTGGGCACACCCTCGACAAGCGACACATCGCAGTAGTCCGCATCGGCAAGCAGCTCGGCCACGCGGGCGCGGTCCGCGTCATCGACGCTCTCGAGCACCTCGAGCGCGCTCTTGGCGTCGCCGCCCACGGCACCCAGCACGGCCGCGGCTTCAATACCATGCATTCCGCCCGAGTTGGGCACGGTCACGCTCTTGACGTTCTTGATGATGTTGCCCGAGCAGGCAACGTCCATATGATCGGGTTCGCAACCGAGCGTCTGGCTCGCCAGCGCCGCTGCATAAGCAACGGCAATGGGCTCGGTGCAGCCGAGTGCACAGACAAGTTCGCGGTTCAAAACATCGCAAAACGCGGCATCACGGACGGAATCGGTGGGCATAGGTATCTCCTGCTTGCATAACGGGCTGGGCTCTCAAAAAAGTTAGCTCCTTTATTTGATAACAATGCATCAAAAACCGCAACCATGGTTCCGGCAGACGGCGCTCAAGCGCAAACTGACGACATTCATTCACGAGAAGCCGGTCTTGTTGCATGCTAAAGCGTTTGACCAAAAAACGCCCGGGCGTTTACGCAAAAGTCGCGCTATCATGCAGTCGAACGCGGTAAACACCTTTAGCATTTGCGCCGCACAGACCAGAGAGGAACCATCCATGAAGATCGGTATCGGTAACGACCACGCCGCCGTCGAGCTCAAGAACATCATCTCCGAGCACCTAAAGGAGCGCGGCTGCGAGGTCGTGAACTTTGGCACCGACACCTCCGAGAGCTTTGACTACCCCATCGCCGGCTACAAGGTGGGTAAGGCCGTTGCCAACGGCGACGTCGACCTGGGCATCCTCATCTGTGGCACCGGTGTCGGGATTAGCCTAGCTGCCAACAAGGTCGAGGGCGTACGCGCCGTTGTGTGCTCCGAGCCCTTCAGCGCCAAGCTCTCCCGCATGCACAACAATACCAACGTGCTCGCCTTTGGCGCCCGCGTCGTGGGCTCCGAACTCGCCAAGATGATTGTCGACGAGTGGCTCGACGCCGAGTTTGAGGGTGGTCGTCACGAGCGTCGCGTTAACCTCCTCAACGAGATCGATCACACGCGCGGCCTTAAGATCGTCGACGAAGCCTAAACTATTCAGTGCCACAAGCTAACAGCAGGGGCCC
>CABUHP010000128.1 GCA_902491415.1 uncultured Collinsella sp. | reverse complement strand
GGCATCGTCATCGGTGATGGCAAAGCCGACCATATTGACGCCCATGTCCGTAGGGCTCTGGTAGGGGCTCTTGCCCAGGATCTTTTCCATCAGGGCACGGACTACCGGGAAGGCCTCGACGTCGCGGTTGTAGTTGACCGTGGTCTTGTTGTAGGCCTCCAAGTGGAAGGAGTCGATGATATTGGCATCGTCGAGATCGGCCGTTGCTGCCTCATAGGCGATGTTGACCGGATGCGTGAGGGGCAGATTCCAGACCGGGAAAGTCTCGAACTTGGCGTAGCCGGCGGCGGTGCCGTGTTTGTGCTCGTGATAAAGCTGCGACAGGCAGGTGGCGAGCTTACCCGAGCCAGGACCCGGCGCGGTGACCACGACGAGCGGACGGGTGGTCTCGACAAACTCGTTCTTGCCGTAGCCGTCGTCGGACACGATCAGATCGACGTCGTGGGGATAGCCCTCGATGGGATAGTGCAGCTTGGCGGGAATGCCGAGCGCGTTCAGGCGATTGCGGAAGACATCGGCGGCGGGCTGGCCGGCGTACTGGGTGATAACCACGGCCGCGACAGCAAAACCGTTGCCGCGGAACAGGTCGACCAGGCGCAAGACGTCCTCGTCATAGGTAATGCCCAGGTCGCCACGGGCCTTATTCTTCTCGATGTGGTTCGCGTTGATCGCGATGATGACCTCAACGTCATCGGCAATGCTCTTGAGCATGCGGAACTTGCTGTCCGGTTCAAAACCCGGCAGCACGCGACTCGCGTGATAGTCGTCAAACAGCTTGCCGCCAAACTCCAAATACAGCTTGCCGCCAAACTGCGAGATGCGCTCCTTAATATGAGCGGCCTGCAGCTCGATATATTTCGCATTGTCGAAACCCTGGCGCATGTATGGCTCCCGTCCCGTTTCCATTTAATGTTCTAGGCGATTATAACGGAGCAGACCCTTCCCAACACCCAAGCAGCCAACGGGCATCAACCAAACACGTCATCGATAAGTTGCGGTGGAATAGTTCCTGTTTAACCCCTCATGACGGCCAAACAGGAACTATTCCACCGCAACTTCCCCTTTTTGGCGCAAACTAACCTGACCCCTTTGCATCAATAATGGAAACGTCGCAGGTTGAGCATAAGTCAGCGAGCGCCGCCCAGAACGTACAAGTTGGCATGAAAAAGGCAAGGCATAGACCTTTTGGTCATGCCTTGCCTTTTGAATGACAAATTGTCGTTCTGGGCGGCGCGCAGCGTCAACTGGTTGCGCGGTTCGTAGAACCGCGCAACACAAGAGCGCCCCCTCCCGCGCACGGAACGGGAGGGGGCTAAAGGTAGGAGTCTACCGGTGGGTTGACCCCACCGGACAGACGATGACCAGGTGATCCTCTACAGGATCGTCAAGGTTTCCGTGGGGTACCCGTTGGGTACTTAGAGCAACACGCAGGCGACGGTCAGGATGATGGCGCAGACGACGGAGAGCGCGACGATGAGCTTAAGGGCAAACTTGAGCCAGGTCGTCCACTCGATCTTGGCCAGGGCGAGACCGCCCATGATGGCGCCGGAGGTCGGGGTGAACAGGTTCACGACACCGATGGCGGCGGAGAAGATCATGACCATGACCTCGGGCGAGAAGCCGAGCTTAACAGCCAGCGGTCCCATGATGGGCATGGAAACGGTGGCCATACCGGAGGTCGAGGGGATCAGGAAGGACAGGCCGAAGTAGACCAGGAAGCTCATGGGAGCGAAGATCACGCCGGACAGGCCAGCCAGGGCATTGGCGGCAGCGTCGAGGACGAAGACGTCGAGGCCGGTGTTAGCCATGAGGACGGAGATACCACGGGCGAGGGCGATGACGAGAACAACGGACATCATGTCGGCAGCGCCGGTGATGAAGGTGTTAACGATCTGCTTCTCGGACAGGCCACCGATGATACCGATCAGGACGGCCATGAGGAAGAACCAGGTGGAAGGCTCGTCGAAGTACCACTGGCCAATGGGCAGGCCGGTGATCAGGGCAGACCAGCCCTGGACGACGGCGTTACCGTCGGCGTCGTAGACAGCGCCAGCGTCGAAGAAGTTAGCGACGCCCTCGTTGAGGTCGGCCAGCGGAATGAAGCCGACGATCATGACGACGAAGGTGAAGGCGAAGGCGATCAGAACACCCTTCTGACGACCGGTGAGCTTGACCTCCTTGTGGACCTCGGAAGCAGCCTTGCCGTGAGCCTCTTCGGCGTCCTTGAGCTCCTGCATCGACAGGATGGTGGAACCCTTGTCAGCCTTGACCTTCTTGGCATAGTTCATCACGAAGAAGATGGACATAGCGGTAGTGACAATCCACAGGACGGCACCGAGGCCGATGATGATGGACTGGTTGACCTCAATGCCAACGCCGGTCAGAGCGTCGACGGCAGCGCCGACGGCGAACGGGTTAACCGTGGAGCCCAGGCAGCCGCAGCCAGCGCCGAGCAGGACGGTAGCGGCACCGACCATGGGGTCGAAGCCAGCGGCCATCATGGTAGCGGCGAGCAGGGCGTAGAAGGGAACGGTCTCCTCGCACATACCATAGGTGGTACCACCGAGGGAGAAGATGAGCATCAGCACGGGAATGAGCATAATCTCGTTGCCCTTAAGCTTCTGCACCAGAACGGCGATGCCGTTGTCCAGGGCGCCGGTCTCGGTCATCATGCCGAGGAAGCCGCCCAGGATCATAACGAAGAGGCAGACGGGCAGAGCGTCAGCGAAGCCCAGGATCGGGGCGGTGCAGAAATCGCTCAGGCGGGCTGCGGTAACCGCGCCGCCGGACGTGCCGGAGACGATAACGGTAATCACTGCAACAATTGCCAGCAGAGCTAGAAGAATGGTGAACGATGAAGGCATACCGCGCTTTTTCTTAGCGGTCTCAGTCATGGTTCTCATCCCCCCTTCATAAATCATTTAACTTTCTCGCGCGAAGCGGATCTTCCGTGCCGTGCCCACCGCCCGACGCGAGATATTTACCAGACAAAGCCGCTCGGGGTGTGCAGCAAGACACCCCGAGCGAGATGCTAGATGCTCTTACTTGAGCGTGGCGTACATGACAGCCTTAATGGTGTGCATGCGGTTCTCGGCCTCGTCGAAGACCTTGGAAGCGGGGCTCTCGAAGACCTCGTCGGTGACCTCCTGCTCGGTGATGCCGAACTGCTCGCACTTCTCGGCGCCAATCGTGGTGTTGGTGTCGTGGAAGCTGGGCAGGCAGTGCAGGAAGATGGCACCCGGGTTGGCCATAGCCATGACCTCGGAGGTAACGCGATACGGGGTGAGCTGAGCGATGCGCTCGGCCCAGACCTCGTCGGGCTCGCCCATGGAGACCCACACGTCGGTGTAGATAACGTCGGCACCGGTGACGCCGTCCTTGACGTCGGTGGTCAGCTTGATGGTGCAGCCGTTGGCCTCGGCGATGGGCTTGCAGGCCTCGATGACGTCGTCGGCGGGCATGCACTCCTCGGGGCCGCAGGCCACGAAGTTCATGCCGAGCTTGGAGCAGACAACCATGAGTGAGCGAGCGACATTGTTCTTGCAGTCGCCCATGAAGACGAGGGTCTTGCCCTTGATGTCGTAGTTGAAGTTCTCCTGGACGGTCAGGATGTCGGCAAGCATCTGGGTGGGGTGCCACTCGGTGGTCAGGCCGTTCCACACGGGCACGCCGGACTTGGCAGCGAGCTCCTCGACGTCGTCCTGTGCAAAGCCACGGAACTCGATGCCGTCATACATGCGGCCGAGAACGCGGGCGGTGTCCTCGATGGACTCCTTCTTGCCCATCTGCGACGAACCGGGATCGAGGTAGGTGACGCCCATGCCCAGATCCATGCCGCCGACCTCGAAGGCGCAGCGGGTACGAGTGGAGGTCTTCTGGAAGAGCAGAACGATGTTCTTGCCCTCGAGATAGCGGTGCGGAACGCCAGCGCGCTTCATGTCCTTGAAGTTCTTGGAAAGCTTGAGCAAGTACTCGATCTCCTCGGTGGAGAGGTCGAGGAGCTTGAGGAAGCTACGGCCGGAGAGGTTAACACCCATGGTTCGTTTCCTTTCGAAAAAATGAATTACGTAAGTATTAGTGTTGCCCGTTTGACGGGCGAAACCGGTGCGGTTGTAGGGGGACCGCACCGGAAACGGAAAGACCTTAGAGGTCCTCGCGCCAGAAGGGCATGCTCATGCAGCGCGGGCCGCCGCGGCCGCGGGAGAGCTCGGCGGAGGGCACGACGAGAAGGTCCAGGCCCTCCTTGTACAGCACGTCGTTGGTGACGGTGTTGCGGGCGTAGACGCAGATCTTGCCGGGCTCGACGCACAGGGTGTTGGAGCCGTCGTTCCACTGCTCGCGGGAGGCCGCGATCGGGTCGCCGCCGCCGCAGGGGATCAGCTTGACCTGGTCGACGCCGGTGGCGTCCTCCAGGACGTGCTCGAGGGTGTCCTCGATCAGGCGGATGTTCACGTCGCCCGGGTTCTTGCCGGCGGTCAGCTCGTAGACGCGCAGGGTGCCCATGATGGCGGGGTGGATCGTGAACTTATCGACGTCGATCTGGGTGAAGACCGTGTCGAGGTGCATGAAGGCGCGCGAGACCGGGATGTCGAAGGCCAGGATGCGCTCGACCTTGGAGTCGGAGTTCCAGAAGATGTTCTGGGCCATGACGTCGATAGCGGCGGCCTGGGTGCGCTGGGAGATGCCGACGGCGAGGGTCTTCTCGTTGATGTTCAGCACGTCGCCGCCCTCGGTGTGGAACTGGCAGTCGCGGCGGAAGTACAGGGAGACGTCCTTGTAGTCGGGGTGGTACTTGAAGACGTACTTGCCGTACAGGGTCTCGCGGTTGCGGGTGACCGAGTACATGCGGTTGAGGTTGACGCCCTCGCCGACGACCGCGAACGGGTCGCGGGTGAAGTAGAGGTTGGGCATCGGGTCGATGATCAGGTCGGACTCGGACTCGGAGTTGACCAGGGAGTCGAGGGTCGTGGACGCCGTGAGGGGCATGTCGATCTCGGCCTTGGTCATGCCGGCCATGGTCTTCTTGACGAACTCGAGGTTGTCCTCGATGGAGTCCAGCTTCTCGCGGACGATCTGCGGCATGTGCTGGCCGCGGATGCCGGCCTCGGCGATGTACTGGTCGGTGAACTCGGCGCGGGCGCCGGGGACCTGGTCGAACACCTCGGCGACGAGGTTCTCGAGGTAGAGGACCTCCACGCCCTGGTCCCTCAGGATCTGGGCGAAGTTGTCGTGCTCCTGCTGCGCGACCTCCAGGAACGGGACGTCGTCGAACAGGAGCCGCTCGAGCTCGTCGGGCGGCAGGTTGAGGAGCTCGTCGCCGGGACGGTGCAGGCAGACCTTCCTGAGCTTGCCGATCTCGGAAGGCACGTGCAGACCTTTCGTCATGGCCTCCTACCTTTCTTTCGGGCC
>CABUHP010000127.1 GCA_902491415.1 uncultured Collinsella sp. | reverse complement strand
CTGCTTCACAAAGCCCGCCGGCTGCGTGAGCACCACGATATTGCGGTCATACCCCTGCGCAAACAGCCATGCACTGGGAATAGAATCGGCCACGCCACCATCCAGATACTTATGCCCCTCAATGGCGACAGGACGCGTTGCCACGGGAATAGCAGACGACGCCCGAATCCACTCGATATCGCGCTCGTCGCCATACGGCAGATCGTGATAGACGGCCTTGCCCGTCTCGATATCGGTACACACGCACGTAAACCGCATGGGGCAGGCACGATATGTCTCCAGGTCGATGGGATCGCGCTCGATGGGCACCTCGTGATAGGCAAAATCTGCATTGAACATATCACCGGTTCGCAGCCAGCTTGCTACACCTGCATAGCGCTTATCGGCGCAATAGGCCTTGTTGTAGCGAATGGCACGACCAATCTGGCGCGATTTAAAGTTGTAGCCAAACGCCGCGCCCGCCGAGACACCCACCATATGGTCGCAGGTCAAGCCACGCTCCATCCATACGTCGAGCACGCCCGCCGTATACATACCGCGGTAGCCGCCTCCCTCGAGTGCCAGCCCCACCGCGCGCGTCCTATCTGGCTGTGCCATGCGACCACCTCCGTTTCTGCGTGTTAAAACGGAACAAGTATACCCGTCAACATATACCGTCCCAGTCGCATTTTCATCGAACATCGCATCGTCGCGCTACCGTTTGGCGAATAATAACCGCCCGCAACATGGACGCCCATATACAATCCTATACTGATGTTTATACTACTCAGCAGTTATCAACAGCGAACGCTAACCGACAAATAAACGCAGCAAGGCGGGGGCCTGGATACACGCAAAGTGTTGAGCAGCAACGCGTGTGCACAACGAGCTCGCCCGACGCAATCCGCCCCGACCTCAGAAAGCCACTTAGAACATGGATACTGTCAGCAATTACACCGAAACGCTCGAAAAGACCATCCGTGACCTTCTCGAGCGCCAGGATGATCTGATTAGGACGGCCTTTACCGACCAGCTCACCGGGCTCGGCAACCGCGGTGGCTTTGCCCGTTCCTTGGAGGAACTCTGGGAACAGGAACTGCCCGTGACCATGGCGTTTATCGATATCGATAACCTTAAGCACTGCAACGACGTCTTTGGGCATGACGAGGGCAACCGCTACATCTTGCAGGTAAGCCTCTATCTCAAACTGTATATGAAAGTGGACGAGGCGGCGTTTCGCATAGGCGGCGACGAGTTTGCCATCCTATCTACGATTGCGACCGAGGACGACCTCGCCGAACGTCTGGAACACTGCCGAACGATCCTGCTCAAAAACAACGATTCCGAGATGCCCCACTCGTTTAGCTACGGAGTGGCACACGCCGACCCCGCCCTGGGCGAAGCCTCCAATCGCATGACACTCGATGCCGACCATCGCATGTACGACTACAAGCTACGTCATGCCATACATCTTGATCGACGTAATATCGCGCAAGTCCACACCGATGACTTCGAAATAAGCGACCGTATTTTCGACGCCTTTTCGATGCTCAACGAAGGCCGTTATTTCTTTATCGAGAACTTGGACAAGGACCGCACCCTTTGGTCGCAAGGTGCCTTGCGCGATCTTGGTCTTCCTTCGGAGCACATAGACAGCTGCCGCGATTTCTGGAAGACGCGCGTCCATCCCGATGACCTCGAGGCCTACGCCAACGACATCAACCAGATCTTTAACGGCTCCAAACACCGCCGCGTCATGCAGTACCGCATGCGCAATGCCGCGGGTGACTACGTTCTCTGCCGTGCTCGCGGGTTTCGCATCGACGGCGACGGAAATGCCCCCTCACTCTATGTCGGCGAACTTGTCAACCACTCACTCGCCGAGACCGTCGACGCCGCTACAGGCCTCGGAACGCAGCGCATGTTGGCCAACGCCATCGATGCCTGCCGTCGCGACCGTTGCGAGACGGGGCTTATAGCGGTGCGCATTCGTGGCACGGCGAATCTCAACGAGCTCTACGGGGCCGAGGCTGTCGACAACATGCTTGCCGAATACGCAGGCCGCATGCTGTCGATCACCCGCGGCAGAAGCCGGGTCTACCGTTCGCGAAGCGTCCAGTTCGTCGTGCTCAGCAACGATTTGGACCACGAGGTATTCGAGCAACTGACCCGCCGCCTTAAAGATGCCGTTTTCGCTCCTGTTCAAATCGCGGGCGACACCATTACTCCCGTCTGCCTTGTCGTCCCGGCCTTTTACGAACGCTTAACCCATCAAGCGACCGCCGTTTTAGGCGAACTCGACCGTCGCCTTCGCACGGCCGGCGGGCTTGTTCCCAACGACAGCCTCCCCATACCCGAGGCGGAGCGCAAAAGCGCCATGGCCGAACGTATCGACTCGCTCACGGGCCTCTATCGACCCAGCGAGTTTATGCGGCGCGCCAACGCATTTCTCGAGGCAAGGCGCAACGGTACCTGGTGCATCGCCACGGTCGACATGGGCCACATGCGCCTGTTTAATGAATGGCACGGCCAGGCCGAGGGCGACCGCGTACTCGCCGATGTGGGCACAGTCCTCAAGGACATCGAGAATGCCGATATGGGCGTCGCAGGGTACTGGGGCCAAGATGACTTTTGCGTACTCATCCCCTTTAAGCACATCACCGTCCATCAAATCTACAACCGCGTTCGCGAGGCAGTAGCCAGGCATGATGACGGCGTAGGTTTCTGGCCGTCCATGGGCGTTTACCCCATCGACTCCAATGAGGAAATCACCATCGATGCACAGGCAAAGGCCATGTTTACCAATCGACGCGCAAAAAACGACTTTAAGGAGCGCATTGCCATTTTCCGCCCCGCGGAGTACGAGCGCGAAGTCGTGTTCCACCGCACGCTGACCGAATTCCAGTACGCGCTGTCAAATGGTCGCATCACGTACTATCTTCAGCCCCAGGTCGATATGGAAACCGGCGAGATTATTGGCGCCGAAGCACTCACCCGCTGGATTGACAAGGACGGCTCTCTCATTTCGCCCGCAACGTTTATCCCCGCACTCGAGGAAAGCGGCTTTGTAGTGACGCTCGACAAGTACATTTGGCAGGGTGTCGCCTCGTGGCTTCGCGAGCGTCTCGATCGCCGCCTTCGCGTGGTTCCGGTCTCGCTTAATGTGTCGCGCGTGGATATCCTTGCCTGCGACGTTGCCGAACATATGGGGGCGCTCGCCGCCCAATACAACCTACCGCCCGAGCTCATGCGTATCGAGATCACCGAGACGGCTTATACGGGAGAATCCGAGGCCGTGGATAAGTTGACCGCAGATCTGCACACCCGCGGCTTCTCGACCTATATGGACGATTTTGGCACCGGTCAGTCCACGCTCGCGATGCTCAAGAACGTCAACGTCGACGTCATCAAGCTCGACCGCACCTTTGTGCCCACCGACCGCGATCAAGGCCGCAGCACACAAATCATTTCATCGATGCTCGAAATGGCGCAGTCGCTCCATCTGCCCGTCGTGGTCGAAGGCGTCGAGACAAATGAGCAGGCAAACATGCTACGACAAATGGGCGCCCGCTACGCTCAGGGCTTCCTCTACTACCGCCCCATGCCGGCGAAGGATTTTGAGGCATTGCTCGATGGCGGCAATAACAACTGATACGCTCGCGCGCAAAACGCCACCGTCGAAGGGGACATTTGTCTCCATTAGCTAACTTATATCCCCAATTCAAACCGAATTGGGGATATGATACAAACCGTTGTTCCGCCCAAGGAGGTTATCCATCATGAACGAGTCGTATCGCCTGGGCGAGCAATCGATTATTGCCTATCTTCAGCGACTTGCGAACGGCGTCTCGACCGCTGAACTCGATGTTGCCGCGCTGCCTGCTGAGCTACGCGCCGTTGGCGAGCAACTGCAAAAGACGCATGCCATCCTGCAACAAGAGCGCCAGCTGCTTGAGCGCAACGCCTATATCGATCCGCTCACCAACTTGGGCAACCGCAACGGATTCGACCGTCACGTCGAGCAACTCTGGCGCAAAGGCGACCCCTTCACCTGCGCCTATATTGACATCGACCATCTCAAACATTGCAATGATAGGTTTGGCCACGCCGAAGGCAATCGCTATATTCTGGGCATCTGCCGCACGCTCTCCGAAACCATGGAGCACGATGAGATGCTGTTCCGTATCGGTGGAGACGAGTTTGTGCTTATCTCGCTCTCCGCAAACGAGACTGAACTCGAGCAGCGCTTGGAGCAGGTACGTGCCGGGCTGATCGAGGCGAGCTCAGGTGGCAAGGCGCCCATGATCGGCAGCTTTAGCTTTGGCTGCTCGCGCGTCGATCCACTTGCCGGCGACACGCGTCGCCAGATGACGATGGATGCCGATCGCAAGATGTATCGCTATAAGCTTATGCATCGTGTGCAGCAACCGAAAGACGATGACGCGCCGCAACGCCCAATCGTCGATCAGCTTCCCTGCAACGACCGGGTGTTCCAAGCGATCTCCCTGAGCTCCGAGACGCGCTATCCCTTTATCCTCAATCTCGATACGGGCGAATCGCAATGGTCGGTTAACGCCGTGCGCGATTTTGACCTGCCCTCCCAGCACCCTTTTAACTCACTCGACATGTGGCTCGCCCGCGTTCATCCCGAGGACCGCGACAACGTACGCGCCGAGCTCGACATGGTAATAAACAGCACGTGGCACTTCCACTACATGCAGTATCGCGTAATGGATGCCACCGGAACGTACGTGCTTTGCGACTGCACGGGCTACCGCTTGGACGGCACCGATACCGAGCCCAGCATGTATGTGGGCATTATCGTCAACCGAAGCCTAGCGGATACGACCGACTCGGTAACGGGCCTGGGCGATGTCCACGCACTGGTCAACGCTATTGGAGAGATGCGCCACGTGCCGCACGAGGCAGGCTTTATTGCCATTAAGGTCGACGATATCGCCGAGGTCAATGCCCGCTTTGGATTCGATGCAGGCGACCGCGTGCTCGCCGAAAGCGCCGCCTGCCTCATGGATTGTTCGCGCGGCAAGGGCCGCCTGTTCCGCTCGACGGGGCCGATGTTCGTGGCACTCTTCGATGAGCTCGGCCCCGAGGCGATCGACGAGATCGCAAGCGACATCGAACGGTTCCTGGGTTCTCCTGTGCTCATCGGCTCGCTTGAATATCAGCCGCCCATTCGCGTGGCCACGCTCCATCTGGACGGCGTCGACCGTCAGCCCGTTTCCATTTTGAACGAGCTCAAAGCGTTGCTCGGGAAAGCCGTGCAGGTGCCAGGTACCAAACTGGATTAACGCCGCGCCCGCGCCGCCTCCCCCATCGTGCGATAATCCTCTGCAGAAGTCACCGAAAGCAGAGGGAGTTTGTGATGAAGGTTCTTTTAGTCAACGGTAGCCCCAAGGCAAACGGCAACACCGCCCGCGCACTCGCCGAGGTTGCCGAGCAGCTCAACGCCGAAGGCATTGATACCGAGGTGTTTCAGCTGGGCGCCAAGCCCATTCGCGATTGCATCGGTTGCGGCCAGTGTGGCAAGCTTGACGGTCGCTGCACCTTTGACGACGACGTGGTCAACGAGCTGATCGCT
>CABUHP010000126.1 GCA_902491415.1 uncultured Collinsella sp. | reverse complement strand
TATGGCACCGGCATCTCCAAAGAGGGCTCGATTCTGGATATGGCCGTCGAGTGCGGCATTTGCAAGAAGATGGGCTCCTGGTTTGCCTATGGCGAGGATAAGCTCGGCAACGGTCGCGAGGCCGCCAAGGCGTTCCTGCGCGAACACCCCGATTGTGCCGACGAGATTGAGCATAAGGTCCGCCTTGCCTGTGGACTTGAGTTTGATGACGATGCTCCGTCCGAGGTCGAGCTGACCGATCAGCCTGCGCCTGAGGAGTTTGACGAGCTTTACGCCATCGATGGTTCCGCCATGCTCGATGATGACGACGAGTAGCGGTTACGCTCATGTCTTATACGGTGACCGAGGCCACGGCCGTCTTTCCCGATAAGAAGGCGGCTTCCTCGTTCTCGAGCGGGTATGCGTCCAAAAAGCCTTGCGCACATATCGATTGTGAGCTTGAGGGCGGTTTTGAGCGGTCCATTTGGATTCCCGTGCGGGTCGCGCGGCTGTATGTCAAAAACCGCCCCGATCTTCCCTGTGAATGGGACAACTTTCGTGAGGCGGTGCAGCTCATCGAGCGTAAATGTGCACTTACCATGGTGACCGAGATGCTATCGCGCCGCGACCATGCGACGGGTGAGGTCCGTGACAAGCTGGCTCGCTACGGCTTTCACCAGCCCGCGATCGATTTCGCCGTCGAGCGCGCCACCGAGTATCACTTTTTAGACGAGAGCCGCTTTTGCTCGTACTTTATCGAGGAGCGCAAGCGGCGCGGTTGGGGACAGCGCAAAATCGAGACAGAGCTCAAGCGCCGTCATGTTGTGCTCGATGACATTCCCGGTTATCCCGAGGATTATTTTGCCGTCGAAGACGATTTGGCGCGTGCGTCAGCCCTGCTCGCCAAGCGGCGCGTTCCAGAGACGCGCGGATTCGAAAAACTGGTTCGGTTTTTGATGGGCAAGGGCTTCTCGTATCACATCGCCGCCGATGCCGTTAAGGCACGTCTCGATGCCGAACGCGAGGAATGTGCGGTTTAGGCGTATGCGTTATGTGGCCCTGCCGTTCACCGCGTTTTAGCCGCCGTGCCGGGGCCATTTATTTGACAGTTGTTGTGGTTCAACGTACGATAAACACTGTCATTTGCTTTGTGATATGTGCTCATCTGTGATGAGTTTGTTTATATGTTTATCTGTATCCGACCCGCATAAGCTGCGCCCATATTACTCAAATGTCGCGAGCCGTTCGTAAGGACGGTTCGCTTTGTTGTGTAACGAATCCATAAAAAGGAGTGAGCATGCCTATCATCGCAGCGCTCGTTGGCATCGTTTTGGGTGCCATCGCCGCCATTGCCTACATGCGCACCGCCAAGCAGGGTAGTCTTCACGAGGCCGACGAAAAGATCCAGTCGGCACACGCACAGGCTGAGTCCCTGATCGGTGATGCAAAGCGTCAGGCCGAGACCCTCAAAAAAGAGGCTCTACTCGAGGCTAAAGAGGAGATCATCAAGAACAAGCAGGCCGCCGAGGCCGAGGACAAGCAGCGTAAGAGCGAGATTCGTACGCTCGAGAACCGTGTGATGCAGCGCGAGGAGTCCCTCGATCGCCGAAACGACGCTCTCGACAAGCGTGAGCACCAGCTGTCCAGCCAGGCCGGTCAGGTCGAGAAGCGCTCCCGCGAGCTTGAGGAGCTCTGCGCCAAGCAGACCTCCGAGCTCGAGCGTATTGCCGACCTTACCCGCGAGGACGCCCACAAGGAGCTCCTCGATAAGGTTCGCGGCGAGGTCACCCACGAGGCCGCCACGATCATTCGCGAGTCCGAGCAGCAGGTTCGCGCCGAGTGCCACAAGACCGCCCAGGAGATTCTGTCCCTGGCGATTCAGCGCTGCGCTGCCGACCACACTGCCGAGGTCACCGTTACCTCCGTGCACATTCCCTCTGATGACCTCAAGGGCCGCATCATCGGTCGCGAGGGTCGCAACATCCGGACCTTCGAGCAGGTTTCCGGTGTCAACCTCGTGATCGACGATACGCCCGAGACCGTCGTTCTTTCGAGCTTCGACCCGGTCCGTCGCGAGACCGCCCGTGTCGCCCTCGAGAACCTCATCGCCGACGGCCGCATTCACCCCGCCCGCATCGAGGAGATGTATCACAAGGCTGCCGACCTGGTTCAGCAGCGCGTGCGCGAGGCTGGCGAGCAGGCTGCCTTCGATACCGGCATTCACGACCTGCACCCCGAGATCGTCAAGACCCTTGGTGCCCTGCGCTACCGTACTTCGTTTGGTCAGAACGTGCTTCAGCACTCCCTCGAAGTCTCTGACCTGTGCGGCGTGATGGCTTCCGAGCTTGGCCTGGACGTTGTGACCGCCAAGCGCGCCGGCCTGCTACACGACCTGGGCAAGGCAATCGACCACGACGTCGAGGGCCCGCATGCCGTCATCGGCGCCGAGCTTGCCCGCCGTTATGGCGAGAAGCCTGTTATCGTTCATGCTATCGAGGCTCACCATGCCGATGTCGACCCCAACACGGTGCTCGATGTCCTGGTACAGGCCGCTGATGCTGTCTCTGCTTCTCGCCCCGGTGCCCGTCGCGAGTCTGCCGAGAACTACATCAAGCGTCTTGAGAAGCTCGAGGAGATCGCCAACTCCCATGAAGGCGTCGAGCGTACCTATGCCATGCAGGCTGGTCGCGAGGTCCACGTCATGGTTCAGCCGGACAAGATCTCCGATGCCCAGTCCACGGTCCTGGCTCACGATATCGCCCATCAGATCGAGGAAGAGATGGAGTATCCCGGTCAGGTGCGCGTCGTCGTGATTCGCGAGAGCCGCGCTGTCGATATCGCTAAATAACATGAGCGACGCGAACGAGCTCATCTCATTTATCGCGTCGATGTCGGGGGAGGGCAACCTTCGCGTCGAGGAGAACCTTGGCGAGGGGTATGTCCGCCTCCGCGTTTCGGAGGCCGAGCGGCGCCAGGCAAAGCATGACATTCAGCATGTCGAGGATATCGTCATCGAAATGCTCCGTAATGCTCGCGATGCCGGCGCCGACAAAGTCTATCTCGCTACGACCAAGGAAGATGGCGTCCGCACGCTTGTCTTTCTGGATAACGGTTCGGGTGTTCCGCAGGATATGCAAGAGCGAATCTTCGATGCCCGCGTTACCTCCAAGCTCGAGAGCATGAAGATGGACCGTTGGGGCGTTCACGGTCGTGGCATGGCATTGTTTTCGATCAAGCAGAACACCGACGAGGCCCGTGTGGTCACGTCTGGTGTCGACCTTGGCTCGGCCTTTAAGGTGAGCGTTGCGGCCGACCGCCTCAGTGAGCGTGCCGATCAGTCCAGCTGGCCCCAGGCCGTCAAGGATGAGGACGGACGTTATGTCTGTGCTCGCGGCCCGCATAATATTATTCGCGCTGCTTGTGAGTTTGCGCTCGTGGAGTTGCGTGGTTGCGATGTCTATCTTGGTTCTCCGTCTGAGATTGCCGCGACCCTTTATGCTCAGGCGTCAAGTCGGCTCGATACGTCGCGTCTCCTGTTTATTGATGACGAGAGCGAGCTTCCGGTTGTCGACCGTTTAGGCCTTGCCTCTGATGCCGAGGACTTTATCCGTATCTGTTCGGGTTTGGGTCTTGAGATGTCTGAGCGCACGGCCCATCGCATTTTGGCAGGGCAGATTAAGCCCGTTCGCGGTGTGACTGCGCGTCTGCTGCGCGAGCGTGATTCGTCCTCGCATGCGCCGGCTCCTGTCGATCTCGCGAAGGATCGTCGCGGGCTACGTATTGCCAAGGATGACATGGCACAGTTTTCGCGTGCTGTGGAGCGCGACTTTAATGACCTTGCCGCCCGGTACTATCTCAACCTTTGCGGCGACCCAAAGATTCGTGTTTCGCGTGATCGAATCACCGTGACCTTCGATCTTGCCAAAGAGGAATAGTGCCTTTACCGAGTCCACTCGGTACGATACAGTTATTGCAGTTAAAACGTACTTTTAAACGCAGGAGTTTCTTCATGGATTGCCTGAAGGTATCAAGCAAATCATCGCCCGCGTCCGTTGCCGGCGCCATCGCCGGCATGGTCAAGGATGGTGTACCCGTCAACATCCAGTGTGTCGGCGCCGGTGCGGTCAACCAGGCCATTAAGGCCGTGGCTATCGCGCGCGGTTTTTTGATTCCAACCGGTTTTGATATTTCCTGCGCGCCCGTGTTCTCCGACATCCTCATTAACGGGGAGTCGCGCACGGCCATCCGCCTTTCTATCTACGTTCACCAGATCAATCGAGCTGCTATGGATAACGTCGTCATGGATGATGTTAAGCCTGTGGCATAGCTTCTGCTTGCCTCGATTCGCCTCCCTTCCATCGTTAGGACTTATGCACATGGACCAGCGTTCCGTACGCGATATTCTTGCCGGTAAAACCTACTTTATCCGCACCTTTGGCTGCCAGATGAATCAGCACGATTCCGAGCGCGTGAGCGGTCTGCTCGATTCGTATGGTTGCCTCATGGCGCTCGATCCCGAGCATGCCGATATCGTTGTCTTCATGACATGCTGTGTGCGTGAGGCCGCCGATACTCGCCTGTACGGTCAGTGCAATTCCTGCAAAAGCCTGCCGCCTTCGCCTTCGGGCAAGCGTGTGGTTGCCGTGGGCGGCTGCATTGCGCAGCGTGATGGCGAGGGCCTGCTCACCAACGTCGATAACGTCAATGTTATCTTTGGCACGCATTCCATCGCGCATGTGGCCGAGCTCATTGCCGAGGCGTTCCTTGATGGTAAGCGTCATATCCGCACCAATGAGCATGAGGATACGGATGCCATGAGCATGCCGTGGCATCGCGAGACCCAGTATCACGCTTGGGTGCCCATCATGACGGGCTGCAATAATTTCTGTACCTATTGCATCGTTCCGTACGTGCGCGGTCGCGAAAAGAGCCGCCCCTTCGAGGAGATTGTCGACGAGGTGACTGGTTTGGTGCGCCAGGGCGTGCGTGAGATTACGCTGCTGGGCCAAAACGTTAACTCATATGGTCGCGATCTGTTTGGTAAGCCGCGTTTTGCCGATCTGCTGCGTGCCGTGGGCGATACGGGTGTGGAGCGCATCTTCTTTACGTCTTCGCATCCCAAGGATCTGCTGCCCGAGACCATCGACGCCATGGCCGAAACGCCTGCCGTTATGCCGCAGCTGCACTTGGCCGTCCAGTCAGGTTCGACGCGGATCCTCAAAGAGATGAATCGCCGTTATACACGCGAGGACTATTTGGGCTTGGTCGATCGCATTCGCAACCGTATGCCCGATATCGCGCTCTCGACCGACATTATCGTTGGCTTCCCGGGCGAGACTGAAGAAGACTTTGAGCAGACGCTTTCACTTGCCGAGACGGTCTGCTATGCCCAGGCCTATACCTTCATCTATTCCAAGCGCGCCGGTACCCCGGCCGCAGAGATTGACGATCCTACGCCGCATGAGGTTATTCTCGAGCGTTTCAACCGCCTGGTTAAGGTTATCGAGACTACGGCTCACGAGTATAACCAGGGTGAGCTTCATACTGTGGTGCCGGCGCTCATTGAGGGAACGAGTAAAAAGAACAACGCGGTCCTGCTGGGCA
>CABUHP010000125.1 GCA_902491415.1 uncultured Collinsella sp. | reverse complement strand
TTATCGGGGAAAACGCCGTTGCCAGCGCGACCACCACGAAGGGGACAGGCACCTTTGTGGTGGTTTGAGCTGCTCGGACCTTCAATTGTCTCGATCTGTAACATCTGGGCGGCAAAACCGGCTCTTCCTGTTACAGATCGAGACATAGTGCAGGGGCCGAACCGTAATGTCTCGATCTGTAACACTAAGCCGGCTTCCGGAGCCCCAGATGTTACAGATCGAGATCTTTCGCCGGGACAGAGCGCCGCCTCGGTCCAAACCACCACAAAGGTGCCTGTCCCCATTGTGGTGGTTTGGACCGGCTGGACGTGTGTGTATCGAGTGGTATCCAAGTTGAGGTACCACTTCTGGTATATCAGCTTGCGTTTGCGTGAGTACAATACTCGAACGTTATGCGTCTCAGCGCCCATGTGCGTGGACGTTTTGCAGTCACGCGGACGAAGGGATTTATCCTATGTGCGGAATTGTTGGCTACACCGGCTCTGATATTGCAAAGAACATCCTGGTCACAGGCCTTAAGCGCATGGAGTATCGCGGCTATGACTCCTCGGGCGTCGCGCTCGAGGTGGGCGAGGGCGCCGCGGCACACCTCGACGTTATCCGCCGCGTGGGTAAGGTTGCGGGTCTGGAGAGCGAGCTTTCCAATATCGATAGCGACGCAACTTGCGGCATCGGTCACACCCGTTGGGCCACCCACGGCAAGCCTTCCGTCGTTAACGCTCATCCCCACACCAGCTGCGACGGTCGCATCGCCATCGTCCACAACGGCATTATCGAGAACTTCGCCGAACTGCGCGAGGAGCTGGAGGGCCGCGGCCATCACTTTAAGAGCGAGACCGATACGGAGGTCTTTGCTCATCTGATCGAAGAAGCCTATGCCGAGACGCACGACCTGATGGCCTCTGTACGCGAGGCCTGCACCCACGTGGTAGGCGCCTACGGCCTGGCCGCCGTGTGCGCCGACGAGCCTGGCGTAATCGCCGTTGCTCGCAAGGACTCCCCGATTGTGGTCGGCGTGGGCGAGACCGGCTCCTACGTTGCCTCCGACGTCATCGCGCTCATCGACGCCACCCGCGATGTCGTGGTGCTCGAGGACGGTCAGTTTGCCAAGCTTACGCCTGCGGGCGTCGAGTACACCGACGAGGCCGGCAATGTCATCGAGCCCAAGGTCACTCACATCGATTGGGATCTGGACATGGCCGAAAAGGGCGGCTACCCCGACTTTATGCTCAAGGAGATCCACGAGCAGCCGCGCGTCGTGCGCGATACCCTGGTTGGCCGTATGACGCCTGCCGGCGAGCTCGACATCGATGAGCTGGGCCTGTCCCTCGAGGAGCTCAACGACATCGACCGTGTCTACGTGATCGCCTGCGGCACCAGCTATCACGCCGGCCTCATCGCAAAGAACCTTATTGAGGGCTGGGCTCGCATTCCCACCGAGGTTGAGGCTGCCAGTGAGTTCCGCTATCGCAACCCCATCATCACGCCGACGACGCTCGTCGTTGCCGTGTCCCAGTCGGGCGAGACGGCCGATACCCTTGCCGCCATTCGCGATGCGCGCATCAAGGGTGCCAAGGTCTTTGGCATCACCAACGTGGTGGGCAGCCCCGTGGCGCGCGAGAGCGACGGCGTCATCTATACCAAGGCCAACAAGGAGATCGCGGTCGCCTCGACCAAGAGCTTCATCGGCCAGGTTGTGAGCCTCACGCTGCTGGCTCTGCTGCTGGCGCAGGTCAAGTACCGTCTGACCACCAAGCAAGCGCGCATGATGTTCCGCGAGCTTTCCGATACGGCCGAGCAGATCCAGTGGATTTTGGACACGCAGACCGAGGCCGTGCACGAGGCCGCCCTGCTATGCAAGGACGCGCAGTCGGCGCTGTTCGTGGGACGCGGTATGGGCGCTGCCATCTCCTACGAGGGCGCACTCAAGCTCAAGGAGGTCAGCTACCTGCACGCCGAGGCGTATGCTGCCGGCGAGATGAAGCATGGCCCCATCGCGCTGATCGATCCGGGCTTCCCCGTCATCGCCGTGGCCACCAAGAGCGCCACCTACGACAAGACCGTGTCGAACCTTATGGAGTGCAAGGCGCGCGGTGCCAAGGTCATCGTCGTTGCCACAGAGGGCGACGAGGAGATCAACAAGATTGCCGACTGCATCATTCGCGTGCCGGCCGTCCGCGACGTGTTCAGTCCCATCACCGCGAGCGTCCCGCTGCAGCTGCTCGCCCGCGAGGTTGCCATTCTGCGAGGTTGCGACGTCGATCAGCCCCGTAACCTGGCGAAAAGCGTTACTGTCGAATAATCGAGTTCCGTCATCCTTACGATTAAGGCCCGACTCCGCGTCATCAGACGGAGCCGGGCCTTTTTGTGTGGAGAAACCACTACAAAGGTGCCTGTTCCCTTTGTGGTGGTTTTGGCAGGTTAGCGGAGCTTGCTGGTCTCGAAGTACTCGGGGAACTGGTCCAGAACCTCGGTTTGGTTGCGGAACATCATGTGCAGGTGCTTGCTGACCAAAAAGCTCGCTTCGATGGGGTCGCGACCGGCTATAGCGCGGCGAATCTGCTTGTGCTCGTTCACGATGTCCTGATTGTCGAGAACCTGCGTGGCGGCGCGCAGCCAGCGGAAGCGCTCCAGGTCGGCATTGGTCTCTTCGAGCCACGACCACACGGTGCTGCGACATGCGATGCTAAAAATCATGTGATGCATGAGGTTGTCGCTCAAAAAGAAGCCGATGCGATCCTCTTCGGCCATGGCCTTTTCCTGCAGCACGATGGCGCGGTCGAGCTGCTCGATGCCAGCCGACGTGGCGCGCGCGCAGCACTCCACGATCACCTGCTTTTCCAGATGCTCGCGGATGTAACAGGCACTCTCGGCAAGGGTGAGGTTGATGGGCGAGACGTAGGTACCGCTCTGGGGCACGGTGCGCACCAGGCCTTCCTGCGCCAAACGAACCAAAGCCTCGCGCACAGGGGTGCGCCCCATATCTAGGTCGTCGCAAAGTTGCTTGACGCCCAGCTTTTCGCCCGGCTTGTAATCCAGGTAGACGATTTTGCGTCGAATGGTGTGGTAGGACTGGTCCTGTAGGCTCGTTTCCTGCTCGCCGACGTGCATCGATTCTTCCATAGCGCCTCGCAACTGTTCTATCAAACTCATATGTCAGTTGTTAATTATGCCGCGAATCAGCTCTCCGCGGTGGGCAATTCGGCTGTTGCCTGAGAACTATTGCGGCATCTTAGTCTGTGTTTGCGCAAGGCTGCGCTCAATGTTGCCGTATCATAAGCCGTCGCAAACGTGAAATAGAAAGAAGGAGTCCCATATGCAACTGGCAAATATCGTACGCGAGCGCTGGAAAGGCGTCTTGTTCTGCCTAATCATCGCCATTCCCGCGACGTTGCTCGGCAAACAAATTGAGGTGGTCGGCGGTCCGGTATTTGCCATCCTCTTTGGCATGGTCCTGGCGCTCGTCTTTCCCAAGAATCGTCGCGAACAGCTCGCCGCTGGCGTCACCTATACGTCCAAAAAAGTCTTGCAGTACGCGGTTATCCTGCTTGGCTTTGGCATGAACCTCTCCCAGATTCTGTCCAAGGGCGCCCAGTCGCTGCCGATTATCGTGGCGACAATCTCGACCTCGCTTGTCATCGCCTTTGTGCTCTGCCACGTTATGAACGTGCCGGGTAAGATCGCGACGCTTGTGGGCGTGGGTTCGTCGATTTGCGGCGGTTCTGCCATCGCCGCGACCGCACCTGTCATCGATGCCGACGATCGCGAGATTGCCCAGGCTATTTCGGTCATCTTCCTGTTTAACGTTATCGCGGCGCTCGTGTTTCCGACGCTCGGCGGCATGCTCGGGCTGACCAATGAGGGCTTTGGCCTGTTTGCCGGTACCGCCATCAACGACACCTCGTCGGTAACGGCTGCGGCGAGCGCCTGGGACAGCATGCATCCCGGCGCCAATGTGCTCGAGAGCGCCACGGTGGTCAAGCTCACCAGGACGCTGGCCATTATTCCCATCACGTTGGTCCTCGCATGCTGGCAGATGCATCTGGCCCGCAAGGCCGGCGGCGACGCTAAGAGCACGTTCTCGCTTAAACGCGCGTTTCCCATGTTCGTGCTGTTCTTTGTGCTGGCGAGTGTGATCACTACGGTGCTTCAGCTTCCTGCATCCATTACGGCGCCCATCAAGGAGCTGTCGAAGTTCTTTATTGTGATGGCCATGGCGGCTATTGGTTTTAATACCGATATCGTCGAGCTGGTCAAAAAGGGCGGCAAGCCCATCGCATTGGGCTTTTGCTGCTGGATTGGCATTGCGTGCATGAGTTTGGGAATGCAACACGTACTGGGAATCTGGTAGAGAAGTAGCTTGTTTGCGTGCTGCGTGCTGGTGAGCGCAAGCCTGCGGTGGAGCGATAGGAGCTCTTGCGGGTATGGCTTGTCCGCAGGTTTATAAGTCCCGAAGAGCTCTTATCGCCCCGCCAGGATGGCGATGCGGGGCAACACCTATACTCGCAGGACGGCGCTTTCTGCCCTATAGTGTTTGGTGAGCAATATCGTTCAATTTTGAAACACTCGGTCGTGCGACCGTCGGCGGTTGCACGTCGCTGCGGACAGGGGCAAATAATGGATAGCGATGCCAAGCTGAACATCTTGACCGAGGCCCTGGCTGCTGCCGGGGCCTCGGCATTGGCAATCGATGCGCGTGGGGACGTCGCGATCTCGACCATGAATGACGCGGCGCACGAGCGGGATGTGGCGGCTTTTGTCGCTGAGCGCCTCGACCGTATAGGAGACGGCGCGCGTCTGGTTATGGGGCGTGCGGGTGCGCGCCTGAGCCTGACCGTTCGCCCCACCGACAAAGAGGGCGGGGGCCTTTGGGTCGTCATGGTCCGCGAGGTGCGCGGCGCCGCGGCGCATGCGGGTATCGAGTGGCTCAACGCCGACGAAGTTGAGGCCCGCTACGAATCGAGCGCGTACGGCATCGTTGAGGGGGCGGCCTCGGTGGCTGCGCCGGTTGCAGAGAGTTACGCGCGCGGTGTGCCCCTTATGCTCGAGGGCGAGCTGGGAGCGGGTCAGGTCGAGATCGCCAGGCGCCTCTATCTGGACGGTCCTTTTGCCGGTCAGCCCTTTGTTTCCGTTGCGCTCGATGAGCTCACCGAGCGCGGTTGGCGCCATGTGCTCAAAAGCGCCGAATCGCCGTTGTTCCAAACGGGGCTGACCCTTTGCATTGAGGGCTGGAACGCGGTTGGCCCCCAGCGCCTCCGCGAGCTGGTCTCCACGATGACCGACACCGCGTTGGCGACGCGCTGCCATGTGGTGCTGACAGCGAATGACATGCCGGGCGGCGGCGAAAGTGATCAAGCCGCGTTTGTGACCGAGCGCTTCGCCTGCGCGGTGAGCGTGGCGCCGGCAATCGCCGAGCAGGGAGCCGCGTCGACGAAGGTTGCGCGCTATTTGGAATATCTCGCTGATGCATTTGAGACGGCAGCACCCACGCTGTCTGCCGCGGCGACGAAGACGCTCGATGCTTACCGCTGGCCGCGCAATTATCTGCAGCTCCGCGAGGTCTCGGAACGACTGTATATATTGGCGGGGACGGGCACGGGGGACC
>CABUHP010000124.1 GCA_902491415.1 uncultured Collinsella sp. | reverse complement strand
TTCGCGGAGCCGTTCCCGATCAAGGAATCGCACATCGACCTGTAGTCGGTTGTTTGTCCGGGCCCGTGCTGGACTTAGTTTTCAGAACGTCCTCGACCATGGAAACCCCCCTTATCCTGCTCCTTCGGAGCTGCGGATAAGGGGGGTTTCCTGGTCTGCGGAATGTTCTGAAAACTAAGTCCAGCACGGGCCCTGTGTTACCACTGCAGAGGGGGTGCGATTCCTTGATCGCTCACTTAATCTAATGGGAAAGATAGCGAGGCCGGAGCTTTAGCTCCGGCCTCCTTATATAAGGGCTAGGCAAAGCCGAGCCACTAAATTTATATCAGCTCCCAGAACATGTTTGAGAACTGTGCCTGAAGTACGTATTTGCAGGCCCCGAATCGGTGTTGCCTCCCGGCGCATTCCGCAGGGGGAGCGATATTTTGCAGCACGAAGTGCGTAGCAAAATATCGCTCATGCCCGAGGACGCGCCGGGAGGCAACACCGATACGGGGCCGGACATATAGATCTACCTGCGCATTTACAAATTCGTAAACTTTTTTCTAAAAAATGCTTGCACAGTTCTCGAATCATAGGTTATTATCTTTCTCGTTGAACGCGCGGGTCCAACAAAACGAACTGCGAATCAACAACATAGCATGTCGGAGTGGCGGAATTGGCAGACGCGCTAGCTTGAGGTGCTAGTGACCGCTTTTTGGTCATGCGGGTTCAAGTCCCGCCTCCGACACCATCGCATTTGAGAAGCCTCTTCGGAGGCTTTTTTGTTACCGATAGACGGTGGGGTCCACGATGGAAACGCTTGAACGCAACGAGTGGGCAGACGTTGCCCAACTGGTCGAGATCACGAGCGATGCTGTCATCATCTGTGAGCTCGACGGAACCATTCTGCATGTGAATAATCGCTTACTTGGTTTGATGTGCGAGGAACGCGCCGACGTCATCGGTGGAGATGTTAAAGACGTCCTGTACTCGTCCGCTTTTGAACGTGCGACGGAACATCGTCTGCCATTTGAAACTGATGGCTCCGAGAACGAACTGATGCTCAAGCTGAGTGACGGCTCCTTTATCCCCGTCTTGGTTCGTGCGGGCTCCGTAACGCCTCCACGCATCTTTGGGCGCCGCGCGCCACGTGTCCTGGTGGCGCTCCATAGCATCGAAGAACAGTATTCGCACGACCGTCAGCTCAAGCGTGCGCTTTCGGAGCTTAGAGTGGCGAACAAGCGCCTCTCTGGCACGCTCTCGGTCATTATGAGCACTGTGGGCTCCGATGAGTTACCCAGCCTACTTGATGCTGTTTTGAACCAGCTTGTCGGAACGCTCGATGCTTCGGGTGCCGCTATCTATTTTTCTGAGAGCGGCGGTTTTAAACTTCGCGGTGTTTCCAAGGAGCTGTACGACAGCTACCTGCCTGAGTTTTTGCCGTATGGCGCTGGCATTCCGACGTATGTTCTTCGTGAGTCGCGTGCCTGTCGCTTGTCGATTCAACAGGCCCTTGAGGGTGATAAGGCCGCCTCCGGTATGTTTATGGACTTGGACAATCGTTCTAAGCACCTGTTGCGCATGCAGGATATGCCTCCGTACCGCAGCGAGATCTGTCTTCCCGTTTTTTACGGTACGCAGATTCTTGGCGTGCTGGAAGTTGGTTGGAAACGCCCTCAGGCACCGCTCGCCTATGACGTTAATGTGCTCGAGGTCATTTGCGATTACCTGTCTATCCAGCTGGTCGGCATGGCATCGAGCCTTCGCTCCCGTCGCACGGCCGAGCTTGGCCGCTCGCTCAATGTCTTGCGTGATGAGTTGTTTACCTTTCTAGACGATTCCGCCGCGGCTACCCAGGCGGTATCGTCCGAGATCTGCAATATGCTTAACTGCCATTTTTGCCCTGTTGAGTATGACGCCAGTCTGGATTCCTACGTCATAGATTTTGAAGGCGGCAGTCGCGTTGCTTTGCCGGACGATCCCGAGAAGCTTTTCTTTTCCACGACGGCGCCAGCGGCACGTCTGGGGGCTGGCCCTGATGGCTTTGAGGCATCTGTTTTGGGCGGCACGAGTGCCGAGGACCTTAAACACGTCCGTATAACTCGCGTTGACGAATCGATGCCTATGGGAGGTTGGCTTAGGGCGCATGGTCTGCCTTGTCAAGGTCTCTACGTCGACTCCGGCATCGAGGCGGGGCGCCCGCGCTCTGAGGGTGATGGCAAACACAGTAACGACGCGATTGTTCCTGCTTCTGTTGCGAAGAGCCCGACGACGCGCGCGCTGCTGCTTCGTGATGGTAGCCAAGAGCCGATTGATGACCTTGAATATGACTACTTGGTGCACTTAGCGCATGACTTTGAGCTTATCTACGAAGGCGAATCTCAAAAGCGCGAGGAGCGCCATATCGCTCAGACCCTTCAGATCGGCATGAGAAATTCCCTGGGGGATGTTCCGGGTATCGCAACCGATTCGGTGTACCTGTCGGCCACGAACTCGGCGTTGGTCGGCGGCGATTTCTATACGCTCATCCGTCTTCCCGACGACTGCGCCGTCATGATTCTGGGCGATGTGTCTGGCAAAGGCATTGAGGCTGCATCGATGTCCGCGCTCGTCAAGACGGCCCTGACGGCATATGCCTGGGAGGGCGCTGGACCGGCCCGCATGGCACGCTCCCTTAACAGCATGCTCATGGGCTTCTCGAGGGTCGAGACGTTCGTGACGGCCTTTATCGCCAAGATTGACCTTAAAGCCGGACGCGCAACGTATTGTTCGGCGGGCCATCCTCCGACCATGGTCATCAGGCCAGAGTCGATGCCGCTGGGTGGCGGCGAGGCCCGTGGGGGAGAGGTCGAGCTACTTGGATGCCAATCGGGCGTAATCGGTGCCTTTGAGAGCATGGTGTACGAGACAGGCGTGTTTACGTTCGCTCCTGGTGACATGCTCTTCATGTATACGGATGGAACGATTGAGGCCCGCGACCGCACCGGAGCGTTCTTTGGCGAGCAGCGTTTGCGCGATCTTCTGCTTTCTGTTTCGGGGGAGGGCGTATCGGGAATCTGCGGCAAGGTCTTGGGCGAGCTTGACCGATTTACCGAATCGGCGCTGGACGATGACATTGCATTGGTGTCCCTTGAGTTTTTACGGGGTCGTTCATAGACGACGCTGGGCGGGCTGAATCCGTACGGTTGGGGAAACGAATGCATTGAGTGGGCTTTTTTGGGGAACCATGGTCGTATGAATGAGTGGAATGACATAGCGGTTTTGACGCCACCAGGCGATATCGACATCGCCACGGTGCCTGCGCTGCGTCGGCGGTTGGATGCTCTGATTGGCCGCGGCGTGCGTCGCGACGTCATCAACTGTCAGGCTGTTAGCTTTATCGATTCGACGGGCTTGGCATTCCTGCTTACGCGCGCTCGTGAGCTCATGAGGCGAGAAGGCCTGCTTTCGCTCGTCAATGCATCAGGTGAAGTTGTTCGCTTTTTGGAGATTGCTCGTCTTGTCGATATCCTTCATGTCGCGGGGCCGGCACGGGAGTCTATTCCCGCCATTCCGGTGGGGGAGCTGCCTCGCTGGAGTAAGAGCGTCGAGGTCCGTCAGGGTATCGAGAATCTTCCATACTACCGACATCGCATCGCGAACTCCTTGAATCGCTCCCGTTGCGCCGTGACGAGCGCTACGATGTCGCATTGGCGTCGGGGGAGGCGCTGGGTAATGCCTATGACCATGCGGGCGGTATCGGGTGCGTCCTGACGGTTCAGGCCTATGGCGATCGCGTTGTGGTTGAGGTGCTTGATCGAGGTGCCGGCTATTCTATCGATGAAACGAGCGAGCCGGTTGCATCTGAGGAACGCGGCCGTGGTATCAAGCTTATGCGTATGCTCGTCGATAACGTGGAGGTTGCTCGTCGTACGGACGGCGCCGGCACGCGCGTGCAGATGGTGAAGCTGTTTAGCGGAGCGCTGGAATCGTGTGCCTAGCCAATCGCTTTAGCGCGTTTGGCTATTAAGAACATGCGGCAGACAAGTTTTTTGAAAAAAGTACTTGCGTCTTTTGGACAACTCGCGTAAATTAATAACCCGCAAGCGGACATGGCTCAGTTGGTAGAGCACAACCTTGCCAAGGTTGGGGTCGCGGGTTCGAGCCCCGTTGTCCGCTCCATTGCATTTCCGGACCGTTTAGGCGGTCCTTTTTCGGCGAAGTGGCCAAGTGGTAAGGCAGAGGCCTGCAAAGCCTTTACCCCCGGTTCGAATCCGGGCTTCGCCTCCAGGCAACATCCGGGCGCTCCGGCGCCCGTTTTGTTTTACATATGCGGACATGGCTCAGTTGGTAGAGCACAACCTTGCCAAGGTTGGGGTCGCGGGTTCGAGCCCCGTTGTCCGCTCCAAACGTAACAGCCCGACTACTACGGTAGCCGGGCTTTTTCGTACCCGTCGCCTGGGCTCGAACCCGCGAGGGAGCGATCGTTTTGGGGCGTGGCTGTGGCGTTGTTTGTCGCGAATGTCCGCTTTGGGCGTATCATCGTGGGCATCTCGCATAACCTCGTTGCAAGGGAGATACGCCCCATGGCTACAGAAAAGTCTTCTTCGCGCTCATGGATGTCCGATGCCGCGATCTATCAGATCTACCCGCGCTCGTTTAAGGATTCGACTGGTTCGGGTCTGGGCGATATCGCGGGCATTACCCAGCAGATGGACTATCTTGAGCGACTGGGTATCGAGGCCATCTGGCTGAGCCCGTTTTACCCTTCGCCTCTTGTCGATGGCGGCTATGATGTGGCGGACTACTGCGATGTCGACCCACGTCTCGGCTCGCTTGACGACTTCGATGACATGATCGCTGCGGCTCACGCGCGCGGCATCAAGGTCATCGTCGACATCGTGCCCAACCATTCATCCAACCAGCACCCCTGGTTCAAAGCCGCTCTTGCCGCCGGCCCCGGATCGCCCGAACGCGCCCGTTATATCTTCCGCGATGGTCGCGGCGAGCATGGCGAGCTGCCTCCCACCAATTGGAATGCCAACTTTGGCGGCCCCGCATGGACGCGTGTTGCGGACGGTCAGTGGTATCTGCACATGTTTACGCCCGAGCAGCCGGACTTTGACTGGTCATGCCCTGAGGTTCACGCGCTCTTTTGCGACGTCCTGGCGTTTTGGAGCGATCGAGGCGTCGACGGCTTTCGCATTGATGTGGCGCAGGGTCTCGCCAAGGATCTCGACCGCGATGACCTCGACCGGTGGCATCTCGCCGAGGGCGATGACATGGTTGACGACGGCACCCATCCGCTGTGGGACCGCAACGAGGTCCACGAGATCTATCGCGAGTGGCGCCGCGTGTTCGACCGCTATAATCCGCCGCGCAGTGCCGTTGCCGAGGCGTGGGTGCTGCCCGAGCGCCAGTATCTCTACGCGCGTCCCAGCGAGCTTGGCCAGACATTCAACTTTGAGTTTGCCAAGGCCACTTGGACCTATGATGACATGCACACTGCAATCGAGAAGGGCTTGAAGGCAGCCGTCGAATCCGATTCCGCCTCGACCTGGGTACTCTCCAACCACGACGTGCCGCGCGTGGCGACGCGCTATGCCCTGCCGCAAATCAAGGCGACGCGCTACCACCAGATTGCGCTCGAC
>CABUHP010000123.1 GCA_902491415.1 uncultured Collinsella sp. | reverse complement strand
GCCGTAGAGGTTTCGCTTTTTATGGAACACACTCGTCTCGGCGGTGTTGAGATACTTAGGCTGGCCGTCGCCCATAATGCGACCGCCAAAGGCAATGTTGTGACCCTGCTCGTCAAAGATGGGGAACATCACACGGTCGTAGAAGCGGTCGGCAAGCTGCCCGCGCCCGCGGCTCACGGCAACATTGGCGTCGATCATCTCCTGCGGGGTAAAACCCGCCTGGGACAGGTGTGACACCAGCGCGTTACGGCCCGGCGCAAAGCCCAGACAGTAGCGGCGGCAGACGTCGCCGCCCATGCCGCGGCTGGCAAAGTACTCGCGCGGACGGCCGTCCTTACCGCGCATAAGCATGGTGTGATAGAACTGGGCGGTCTCGGCGCACAGATCGTAGATGCGGGCACGCTTAGTACCGCGCTCGCGGCGATCTCCGGTGTCGTGCAGCTCAATACCTGCGCGATCGGCCAAATAACGGATTGACTCGGGAAAGCTCAGGTTCTCGCGCTTCATGATATAGGTGAAGACGTCGCCACCCTCGCCGCAGCCAAAGCAATGCCACACCTGCGTGGCGGGAATAATGTGGAAGGACGGCGTCTTTTCGCCATGGAAGGGGCAGCAGCCCCAAAACTCATGGCCGTGGGGCTTGAGCTCAACCGTTTCCTGCACGATGGCAACCAAGTCAGACGCAGCGCGTACCTGGTCTTTTTCCTCATCGCTAATCACGGATGCTCACCCCCTGATCGCCCAAGTTGTGACGAATATCTTCGATATTACCCTCGACGGTCGCGATCAACTCATCCAGCGAATCGAACACACGCGAGGGACGCAGCCAGCGCGTAAACGCCAGCGAAACGAAAGCGCCGTACAGGTCGCCCGTATAACCAATTAAGTTGGCCTCGAGATGCGCCGAAGCGGCATCGTCGGCATACGTCGGCGGCAGTCCGACGTTAACGGCAGCGGGCCACACGATGTCATTGACCAGCACCAGACCCTCATACACGCCATCGGCTGGCACCTGAATGCCGTCGGGAACCTGCAAGTTTGCCGTGGGAAAGCCCATGCCAGAACCCTCGTGACGGCCGCGAATAACACCGCCGCGCACCATATACGGACGGCCGAGTAACTCAGCAGCAAGCTCCACATGGCCCTGTCCGAGCTCATGACGGATGCGGGTGGCGCAAATGGCCTCACCGCCCTCGCAAAGCAGGTCGTGACCATACACGTCAACGCCGTGCTCGGAACCCCAGGAGCGCATCTCGGCAACACCAGAAGCACCGCCACGACCCAGCCTAAAGTCACTGCCAACGCGAATCGAGCGAATGTCGACTACGCGTGACAGCAGTGCGAGAAAACCGACATGGTCGAGTGCCGCAACCTCAGGCGTAAAGGGAACGGCCACCACTGTATCGACCCCAGTCTGAGCCAAGGCATGCAGACGGTCGGCCGTCGTCATCAATTTTTGAGCGGGCGAAGGGCTCACCACAACGTCCGGGTCGGGATCGAAGGTAACCACGACCGCCTTACAGCCATGGGCACGGGCATCACGGACAAGCGCTTCGATGAGTTCCTGGTGTCCACGGTGAACGCCGTCGAACACGCCAATGGCAATCGATGCGGCACCCAAGTGCTCACACTCATCAAACGTATCGGCAGCAACGATGCGAGCCTCGTCCGACTCGCCCGCGAAAAAGACACGCGCGAGCTCGCGAGCGGACAACATCATCGAACACCGCCGACTGCCTGCGGAAACACGTGCTCCATGACAAAGCGGCCGCCCTCAATGCGGGCGAGCGCCTTGAGTCCCCCATCGAGCACCAACGCAAACGGCGCCTTCGAGGAATCGAAATCGGCAAGCGCACGCTCAACGGGAATGCGTCGGCCGCAGAGCAGGTCGTCGGCAAGATTGCCCGGCAAGTCAACACGTGTGGCGCCCAGGGCCGCAATGGGATCCAGGGCAAAGCCAGCCGCGGACTCGGGAGAAAGCTCCTCGACCGCATGACAAGCGCCAATGGAAACAACACCGGAAGCCGTGCGGCGCAGCGCGGAAATATGCGCAGCACTATCGCAGGCGCGACCAAGATCGCGAGCGAGCGCGCGAATGTAGGTGCCCTTGCTTACCGAAAAAGCCACGGTCCAGACGCACGTATCGCCCTCGCCGCTCACGGCGATCAGGTCGGCGGCATAGACCTCGACGGGGCGCGGAGGCAAGTCTACCGCATTGCCCTCGCGAGCAGACTTGTAGGCGCGAACGCCATTGACCGAGATAGCCGAAAACGCCGGCGGCACCTGCATCTGCGGACCCAGCATGGCGGCCAAGTGCTCACGGGCAAAGGCAGGATCGCGGAGCTCGTTGCCAACAGCCACCGTGCGGACCGCCTCGCCCTCCGCATCATCGGTATTGGTCTCGGCGCCAAACGAAATGTCGGCGACATAGCTTTTGGTATCGAGGGTTAGCATGCCCAGCAGACGGGTGGCCTGGCCCACGCCCACCACCATGACACCGGATGCCATGGGGTCGAGCGTGCCGGCATGGCCGACGCGCCGCTCATGGAGGGCGCGTCGGCATTGCGAAACCACGTCATGGGACGTGCAGCCCACCGGCTTATCGACGGCGAGTAGCATATTCAATTGAGAAGGCGTTCGACGAGCCATGTACCATCCAATTAGTTAGAGCTCGACGGTCACCGAAGCGGGATCCTCCCCCACCAGCTCGGCCAGCATGGGAAGTGCCACGGCGAGCGTCTCGCGAATCGTTCCGTTGTTGGAGAAACCGGCGGCAGCATGATGCCCGCCACCGCCAAAGTTGGCAGCAATCTCGGACACATCGAGGTCGCCCTTGGAGCGCAGGTTGCCACGCACCTTGGTATCGCCCTCAATGCCCTTTAAGAACATGCAAACCTCGACGCCCATCACCGAACGCACCACATCGACCAGGCCGTCGCACTCGTCCGAGGTGACACCGCAGGCCTCAAGGTCGCTCTGGTAGGCATAGCTATACGCCACGCGCCCATGCGCGACCGTCTTAATGCGACCCATGACAATGGACTTGAGGTGCAAAAACTCAACGCGCATGCTCTGATAGACCTCGAGCGCAACGCGCGCCGGATCGGCACCGTGCGCCACCAGGCGCGAGGCCGCATGGAACGCGGCGGCATCGGCGTTTTGGTACTGAAAACGGCCGGTATCGGTCACCAAGCCGCACAGCAAGCAGGTCGCGACGCCATCACGTGCGACAATGCCGCAATTGTCCAAGAAACGGTCGATGATCATGGCGCAGGCCGCGGCATCGACGCGCCTCAGACTGAGCTCGGCAAACTCCTCGCGCGCCGGATGATGATCGAAGCACACCACATGCTTGGAGCGACGAAGCACCTCGGCGGAATTATTGAGGCGTTCGACGACCGGTACGTCCACCGAGATGAACAGGTCCGGATTGCCGGCGTACGCAGATGCCGGCACCAGACGATCGGAGCCTTCCATAAAGCGGTAGATGCGCGGAACCGGGTCATCGTCTGCCAGCAGCAGCGCAATGTCCTTGTTGGGAAAAAACTTCATGAGCGAAAGGCCCAGACCCAATACGGAGCCCAAGGCATCGCCATCGGGAGAAGTGTGTCCCGAAATCGCAATGGAGGACGCACCCTCGATGAGCTCGAGGATGCGTCGCTGAATATCTGCAGACTCGCACGAGGCGAGGTCGGCGGAATTAGTCATCTAAAGCTGCCTCCTGGGCGGCATCCGCTATCGGATAGCCGTCCTCGTCCTTTTCGATCGCAAGCGTGGCGGGAACGTTTTCCAGCGCACGCGTGATGCGCTCGGCCTCATCGGTCGAGCGATCGATGCGAAAATCGAGCTCGGGCGTGACACGCCAATCGAGCGAGCGAGCCAACAGGCTGCGAATACGGCCCTTGGCGCTTGCGAGCGCCTCCATGACCTCGTCGTAGCGGCTCGCATCGCACGACACGTACACACGCGCGAACGAACGGTCCACCGCGACCTCGACCGCGGTCAAAGTAACCAGGTCGAGACGCGGATCGGAAACCTCAAAGAGCAGGATATAACCGAGCTTCTCGCGAAGCTGCTCGCCCAGACGGCGGGTTGCCTGCGTTTGCTTCATAGCGCTACCCCCTACTCGGTACGGGCAACCTGGTCGATACGGTAACCCTCGATCTGGTCGCCGGGCTTGATGTCCTGGAAGTTCTCCAGGCCAATGCCGCCCTCGGAACCGCTCTTGAGGCTCTTGGCCTCGTCCTTGTAGTGGCGCATCGAGGCGATCTTACCGTTGAAGACCACGATGCCGTCGCGCACCAGACGCACGGAATCGGTCGCGGCGATCTCGCCCTCTTCGACGCGGACGCCGGCGGCGATACCGACTTTGGGCACCTTGAAGGTGTCCAGGACGGTCGCGGTACCCGTGGAGACCTCGACCTCGGTGGGCTTGAGCATGCCGATACGGGCGGCGTCGAGCTCCTCGAGGCACTTGTAGATGACGTCGTAGCAACGGATCTCGACGCCCTCGCGCTCGGCGGCGGAGCGGGCCTTACCGTCGGGACGGACGCCAAAGCCGATGATGATGGCGTTGGAGGCGTCGGCCAGGACGACGTCGGTCTCGTTGATGGCGCCAACGGCAGAGTGGATCGTGTTGATGCGAACCTCGGACTGATCCATCTTGTCGAGCGAGTCCTGAAGGGCCTCGATGGAGCCCTGGACGTCGGCCTTGATGATCAGGTTGAGCTCCTTGACCTCGGCGTCGGCAATGGTCTCGAAGAGGTTCTCGAGCGTGACGTGCTTGACGCGGCTCTGCTCCTCGATACGGGCCTTGAGCGAACGCTCGTCGGCAAGGGCGCGAGCCTCGCGCTCGTCCTCGAACACGCGGAACTCGTCACCGGCGTTGGGCACGGACTGCAGGCCCAGGATCTCGACGGCGTCGGAGGGACCGGCCTCGGTGACGGCGCGTCCCTTGGGGTCGAGCATGGCGCGGACGCGGCCGTAGGTAAGGCCGGCGACCAGCGTATCGCCCACGTGCAGGGTACCGCGGGTCACGAGCACGGTAGCGACCGAGCCGCGGCCCTTGTCGAGCTTGGCCTCGAGGACGTTGCCGGAGGCAAAGGTGTCCGGGTTGGCCTTGAGCTCGAGCACGTCGGCCTGGAGCAGCACGGTCTCCAGAAGTTCGTCGATACCGATCTTCTGCTTAGCCGAGATGTTGACGAACATGTTCTGTCCGCCCCACTCCTCGGGGATGACTCCGTACTCGGTGAGCTCCTGACGCACACGGTCGGGGTTGGCGCCCGGCTTATCGATCTTGTTGACGGCGACGACGATGGGCCTTGGCGTGGTTGATCGACTCGACGGTCTGGGGCATGCCGCCGTCGTCGGCAGCCACGATCAGAATGACGATGTCGGTCACCTTGGCGCCACGGGCACGCATAGCCGTAAAGGTGGCGTGGCCCGGGGTATCGATGAAGGTGATCTTGCGGTCGTTGATCATGACCTGCGAAGCGCCGATGGCCTGCGTAATGCCGCCCGCCTCGCCGGCAGCAACGCCGGTGTGACGGATGGCGTCGAGCAGCGACGTCTTGCCATGGTCGACGTGGCCCATGACGGTGACGACCGGGGCGCGCG
>CABUHP010000122.1 GCA_902491415.1 uncultured Collinsella sp. | reverse complement strand
CGCTTACGCTCCGTCCAGCTTCGATCCCGCCAGCACCGGCTCCGCTGTGGGCCTGGGTGCTAACTGGCACGTCGTCGAGGGCCTCTACGGCATCGATTACCACGACTACAGCACCTTCAACGAGCTCGCCACCGACGATCCCAAGTCTGTGGACGACACCACTTTCGAGGTCACCATCCGCAAGGGCGCCAAGTTCTCCGATGGCACCGAGGTCACCGCTGACGATGTCGTTGCCTCCTACACCGCTTGCGCCGCTTCCGCTACCTATGCTCCGTTCTTCCAGCCCTTCGAGTCCATCGAGGCCAAGGACGCCAGCACCGTGACGGTCAAGACCAAGGTCCCCAACTTCTCCCTGCTCAAGGATCGTCTGGCCATCGTCCGCGTTACCCCGGCCACCCAGACCGAGGAGGATCGCGCCAAGCAGCCGATCGGCTCCGGCCCCTGGATGTACGACTCTATCTCCGATACCGAGATCACCCTGGTTCCCAACCCCGAGTACAACGGTGAGTATGCTGCCGAGGATAAGAAGATCCAGTACAGCATCCTGACCGACCCCACCGCTCGCGTTACCGCTCAGCAGGAGGGCTCCACGCTCGTTATGGAGCTCGTTACCGCTGACGCCGTCGACCAGCTCGAGAGCGCCGGCTGCAAGATCGATAACGTTCAGGGTTTCGGCACCCGCTTCATCATGTTCAACGTCGCCAAGGAGCCTTGGAACAACGTCAAGGTCCGTCAGGCTGTCATGTATGCGCTCGACACCGAGAAGATGGTCAGCAACACCTTCGCCGGCCTTGCCACCGCTGCCAGCTGCTACCTGCCCAAGAGCTTCACCAACTATCATGAGGCTTCCACGGTGTACAAGACCGACGCCAAGAAGGCTAAGAAGCTCATCGAGGAGTCTGGCATCACCCCGGGTGCCATCACCCTGCGCACCACCGATAACGAGCAGATTAAGGGCATGGCCGCCCAGGTCAAGAACGACCTCGACGCTCTCGGCTTCGATGTGACCATCCAGACCGATACCTCGCCGGCCACCTACGCTGCCATCGACGGCGGCGAGGCCTACGATATCCTCCTTGCCCCTGGCGATCCTTCCTGCTTCGGCGCCGACCCCGACCTGCTGCTCAACTGGTGGTACGGCGACAACGTCTGGATGCAGACCCGTTGCCCGTGGAAGGAGTCCGCTGAGTGGCAGAAGCTCCACGGTCTCATGGACGAGGCTCTTGCCGCCGAGGGCGACGAGCAGCAGAAGAAGTGGAACGAGTGCTTCGACATCATTGCCGACAACGCCGTTCTGTACCCTGTTGTCCACGTCAAGACCGTCTCCGCTTCCTGGGACGATCCGTCCACTGCGCCCAACGGCGAGGCCCTCGATGGCTTCAAGGGCATCGGCACGACGAGCATGTCCTTCAGGGGCGTTGCGACCGTCAAGGCGTAAGACTCGCTTGAGTCTGTATGCAGGATGTCGGTCGTTGGGACCGTATCCTCATAGTTGAAACAAAGACCCGGGCGGCAACGATGTCGCTCGGGTCTTGTAATGAGTATCCGTACTCATATACCAGTTGGTCCTACCGACAAAAGAAAGGGGAGAGAACGTGAACAACTTGCTACGTTTGATTGGAAGGCGTCTTGTGGCGCTGCCGATCATGGCATTGGGCGTCACCGTCCTGGTGTTCTTCCTTATGTCGTTCTCCAAGACCGACCCCGCCTACACGGCGTTGGGTGACGGTGCCTCGCCCGAGGCGGTTGCCGAGTACCATGAGAAGTATGGTCTGGACGACCCCTGGCCCGTGCGCTACGTGCGCTATATGGGCGATCTGATCCATGGCGACATGGGCACCTATGGTGCTGCTCGCAACTCCGTTGCCAAGCGCATCTCCACGGCCCTGCCCGTCACGATGCAGCTGACCTTCATCGGTCTTGCCATCGGTGCGGTCGTTTCGTTTTTGCTCGGCGTCATCGCGGCACTGTATCGCGACAAATGGCCGGACCAAGTGATCCGCGTCTTTTCCATCGCCGGCTTGGCAACCCCGTCGTTCTGGCTTGCCGTTCTGTTGATCCTGCTGTTCTCTTCCTACCTTAAGGTGCTCCCGGCATCGGGTGCTCTGCCTCACTTCACCACGAATCCGGTTGGCTATCTGGGACGTATGATCATGCCCGCCATCGCCTTGGCATTTCCGCTGACGGGCCAGATGACTCGTATCGTGCGTACCGCCATGGTCGAGGAGCTCGACAAGGATTATGTCCGTATGGCTCGCGGCGCCGGCGTTCCCGAGAAGGTCGTCGTCGGCATCAACGTTCTTCGCAATGCGCTGATCACCCCGGTCACCACCCTCGGTCTTAAGATCGGTTACCTCATGGGCGGCGCCGTCGTCATCGAGGTTATCTTCAACCTCCCCGGCATGGGCACCGCGATTCTGCAGGGCGTTCAGGGCAACGAGGCGAACCTGGTTCAGGGCGTCGTCATCGTCGTTGCTCTTGCCTTCATCATCATCAACATCGTGGTTGACATGCTCTACCTGCTCATCAACCCGCGCATCAGGACGGTGTAGATTATGGTAAAGATTCGAGAGAAGCAAACCGAGCAGCTCGAGAAGGCTGCCTCTAAGGGGCTCAAGCTCGGTGGCTGGAAGAAGATGACGCTGTCTTCTAAGATTGCAGCCGTCGTGCTGGTGCTGGTCGCCCTGACTGCGATTCTGGCGCCCCTTCTTGCCCCCTATAGCCCGGTCGAGATCTTTACGGCTCGCCAGGCTCCCGGCAACGGATTTATCTTCGGTACCGACGATAAGGGTCGCGACATTCTGTCGCGTATGCTCTACGGTGGTCGTTACTCGCTGATTATCGGCTTTGGCGCCACTGCCATGGCTCTGGTCTGCGGCTCGGTCGTAGGCGCCCTTGCAGCGGTTTCGCGCAAGGCCGTCTCCGAGACGATCATGCGTATCTTGGACATCATCATGTCCATCCCGGGCATCGCCCTCGCGGCCGTCTTCGTCTCCATCCTGGGCAACTCCGTGCCGTCGATCATCTTCGCCATCGGCTTTATGTACACTCCGCAGATTGCCCGTATCGTGCGCGCCAACATCGTGTCCGAGTACGGCGAGGACTATGTCCGCGCGGTCATCGTTTCCGGCGCCAAGGCTCCGTGGATTTTGATCAAGCATGTTCTGCGTAACTGCATCGCCCCGATCATGGTCTTCACCGTTACCCTGGTCGCCGACGCCATCATCTTCGAGGCCTCGCTGACCTTCATCGGCGCTGGTATCCAGGAGCCCACCGCTACCTGGGGCAACATCCTCGCCGACGCCCGCGGCGGCGTGCTTGCCGGCCGTTGGTGGCAGGCGCTGTTCCCGGGTCTGGCCATCATGATCACCTGCCTGGCGCTCAACATCCTCTCCGAGGGCATTACCGACGCCATGGCCGCTGCTCCCTCTGCCGCCCTGGATCCGACCGATTCCTCCAAGCGTCGCGAGGCCGACCTGCTGGTCTCCGACCCCGTTCGCGCCTACAAGGAGCAGGCCCAGTCCCTCTCCGCTCGCCTTGGCGCCCTGCGCGATGTCGAGCTCAAGCGTGACGATCGCCATGTGCCCGACGAGTCCGTTGAGCCGATCCTTTCGGTCCGCGATTTCTGCATTCAGTTTGAGCATCACGGTGATATCAACGTCGTCGACCATGTCAACTTTGACGTCCGTCCTGGTCAGACCATGGGCCTGGTGGGCGAGTCCGGTTGCGGTAAGTCCATCACCACGCTGGCCATCATGGGCCTGACCGATGAGGACGAGCACCTTTCCGGCGAGGTCCTCTGGGAGGGCCGTGACCTGCTCAAGATGAGCAAGAAGGAGTGGTTCGGCCTGCGCGGTACCGATATCGCTATGGTCTATCAGGACGCCCTGTCCTCGCTCAACCCCTCCATGCTCATCTCTGCCCAGATGAAGCAGCTCACCAAGCGCGGCGGAACCCGTAGCGCCGAGGAGCTCCTGGAGCTCGTCGGCCTCGATCCCAAGCGCACGCTCGAGAGCTATCCGCACGAGCTTTCCGGCGGCCAGCGTCAGCGTGTCCTGATCGCTATGGCCCTTACCCGCGACCCCAAGCTGGTCATCTGCGACGAGCCCACGACCGCTCTGGACGTTACCGTCCAGAAGCAGGTCATCAAGCTGCTCAACGATCTTCAGGCCAAGCTCGGCTTTGCCATGATCTTTGTTTCGCATGACCTGGCTCTGGTCGCCGAGGTCGCCCATAACATCACGGTTATGTACGCTGGTCAGGTTATCGAGCAGGCGCCCACCAAGGAGCTGCTCACCAACCCGATCCACGAGTACACCCGCGGTCTTCTGGGTTCCGTTCTGTCCATCGAGAGCGGTTCGGGCCGCCTGCACCAGGTGCCCGGCGCCGTTCCGAGCCCGCGCGATTTCCCCAAGGGCGATCGCTTCGCGCCCCGCTCGAGCCACCCGCGTATTGGCCTGGACACCCGTCCGGTCTTCAAGCGCGTGCCCGGCACCGAGCACTTCTATTCCGAGCTCCCCGACGAGGTGCTCAAGGCAAATGGTTTGACCCCTCACGCGGAGGTGATGTAGATGAGCGAGACCGCAGTCAACGGCGTCGAGCCGATCATCTTCCTTGATGACGTCCACGTCACCTTTAGGACCCGTACCGGCTCGATTCTGCACCCCAACCTGGTTCACGCCGTCCAGGGTGTAACGATTAAGCTCATGCCCGGCCAGACGATCGGCATCGTCGGCGAGTCCGGTTGCGGCAAGTCCACCACCGCCAACGTCATGTGCGGCCTGCAGGCCCCCACGAGCGGCAAGGTCTACTTTAAGGGCAAGGACGTTACCAAGCGTACCGCCGAGGACCGTCGTCACATGGGTCGCGTCATCTCGGTCGTGTTCCAAAACCCGGCCACGGCGCTCAACCCGCGCATGGTCGTTCGCGAGCAGCTGCTCGACCCCATGCGCGTCCACAACCTGGGTACCGAGGCCGAGCAGGAGAAGCGCGTCAAGGAACTCTTGGAGCTCACCGGTCTGCCCAGCTCCGCTGCCGAGGTTCTTCCCGGCCAGCTTTCGGGCGGCCAGCGCCAGCGCGTCGCAATTGCCCGTGCCCTGTCGCTGAACCCCGATGCCATCATCGCCGACGAGCCCACCTCGGCTCTGGACGTTTCGGTCCGCGCGCAGATTCTGAACCTGCTGACCGACCTTAAGAAGGAGCTCGGCCTGGCCATGGTGTTCATCAGCCATGACATCCAGACGGTCCGCTATATCTCTGACGACATCATCGTTATGAATGGCGGCAAGATCGTCGAGCAGGGCGAGGCCAAGCAGGTCTTCCAGCACCCCCAGGACCCCTACACCAAGATGCTGCTCGGCGCTGCGCCGTCGCTGCTGCATCCCAAGCTCGGCGAGTAGCCTCGCTTTCCCTCCCGTGCGCCCGGTTCCCTTGCCGGGCGCACCTCCGTTGCGATTTCGAAAGGTTGGGTTCACGAGCCATGCCAAGTGCTCAGGAGCTACAACATCAATTTGGTGAATATCGAGGCGCCATGCCCCGTCCATCAGATTTCGATCTCTTTTGGAAGGATCGCATGGCCGAGGCCGACGCCGTCGGGCTTGACTATGCGATCGAGGCGGCATCGGTCATCGATGCCGTGACCTGCCAACTTTTCGATCTCTGGTATACC